>JAMCWS010000329.1 GCA_023480605.1 bacterium | reverse complement strand
TCACCGGCGCCGACCGCATCGCCGCCAACGGCGACACCGCCAACAAGATCGGCACCTACGAAAAGGCCCTCATCGCACAGGCCAACGGCATTCCTTTCTACATCGCCGGTTCATCTGTAACCTCGATCGTGATGAACGTGATCCGATTCCATGTTCGACAGCGTCCGTAAGGGCGAGACGTCCTCCGCGACGGTCAGGCGGCCTGACCTGAACGATGACTTATCCTTTGCGCGCCCCCGCCAGCAGCCGGCCGATCGCCTCGCGGGTGGGAGGGACGATGCCGTATTCGGTGATGATGCCGCGGATCAGGGCGGCGGGGGTGACGTCGAAGGCGGGGTTGCGGGCGCGGGCGCCGGCGGGGGCCAGGCGGACGCGGCCGGGGCGGCCGTCGTCGGTGAGGCCGTAGGCGTAAAGCACCTCGTCGGGCGAGCGTTCCTCGATGGGGATGGCGCCGCCGTCGGGACAGGCGGCGTCGAAGGTCGAAGTCGGGGCGGCGATGTAGAAAGGAATGCCGTTGGCCTGTGCGATGAGGGCCTTTTCGTAGGTGCCGATCTTGTTGGCGGTGTCGCCGTTGGCGGCGATGCGGTCGGCGCCGGTGATGACAAGCTGCACTTCGCCGCGGCGCATGAGGATGCCGGCGGCGTTATCGGCGACGATCTCGACCGGGACGCCTTCCTGCGCCAGTTCCCAGGCCGTCAGGTTGGCGCCCTGGCAACGCGGGCGGGTTTCATCGGCGAAGACCGACACCCGCCGCCCGGCCCGGTGGGCGACGTAAATGGGGGAAAGGGCGGTGCCCCAGTCGACACAAGCGAGCCAGCCGGCGTTGCAGTGGGTGAGGACCCGCATGCCGTCCTCGATGAGGGCCGCGCCGGACTCGCCGATGCGGCGGCAGGCCTCGATTTCTTCGACGGCGAAGGTCTCGGCCCCGGTGACGGCCGCCCCGGCCTGTTCGGAAGCCGGAAGGTTCTTGACGGCGCCCCAGATGCGATCGAGGGCGTGGAATAGGTTCTGGGCGGTGGGGCGGGTGGCGCGCAGCACCTCGTAACCGGCGCGGATGGCGGCCTCGCGCCCGGGACCGTTGGGGGCGGCCATGACGACCTGGGCCATGCCGTAGGCGGCCGTCGCGCCGATGGCGGGCGCGCCGCGCACAATCATGTCGGAGATGGCGCGGGCCGTCTCGAGGTGATTGTGGGCCGTGTGGATTTCAAAGCGATGGGGCAGCAGGGGTTGGTTGATGAGTTTGACATCGCCGCGCTCCATCCAGACGGTGCGATAGGGTTTGCCGTTAACGAGCATAAACTGACGACCTTTCCGTATATAGGATTTGGCGACATATATCAGGTTCGATCATCTTCGAGCGCCAGGACGTTGGCCAATGGCTGGTCGCGACCGAAGAGCTTGAGCAACGCCGGGAGGAACATGAGCGTGCCGACGGCCACCATGAAGGCGCCGATCAGCACGGCGGCGCCGAAGTCGCGCAGACCGGCGAATGAGGCCAGCGAAAAGGCGCCGAAGAGAACGGCGGCCATGGCGCAGGTGAGCACCACGACGCGCCCCACGGCGACCAGGCACTGGCGCACCGAACAGGGACGCCGATCGTGATAATACTGCGTCAATTGCAGGGCGTTGTCCATTGCCAGGCTGAGGACCAGCGGCATCGCCATGAGGGTGAAGAAATGGATTCGGAGGCCGGCCAGGACCATCGCGCCACAAAACCAGATGATCTCGGCCATGACGGGCAGGAAAGTCAGCCAGGCGAGGCGCCAGCCGCGGAAGTGGATCACCAGAGCGGCCAGGATCGTTGCGGTTGAGAGGAGAATCATGACGGCCAGGTTGAACTTGGCCAGGCGAGACAGATCACGCTCGACGACGGGATCGCCGACCAGCGTCAGGGCGCCCAGGCCGGGGCGCAGATCGGCCTCGAGCGCGCCGATCCGCCAGGGCTCGAATCCCCCGGCGGGGGGATAAACGGCCGTGGCGACGTAATAACGGCCATTTTCCTTGCGGGTGATGTAACGCTGGACGGTGGCGATGAAGGTGTCGCTTTCGGCCGTCGTGTAATTGAGATACTCCGGGCGGGCGGCTTTCTTTTTCAAGGATTCCAGCGCCTGAAGAAAGGGTTCGTAGATGGTGGGTTTGAAGCCGGCCTGGCGGCTGGCGCGGGCGATGGCGGTTCGGAAGGGCTCGAGGTCGAGTTTTTCGAGGCGCGCCATCGAGGCTTTTTGTGAGCGCAACGACGGGAGCACGGTGCGCAGCGAGTCGACCGAAAGGATGTTGTCGCGGACGGCCGCGGTGCGGAGGTTTTCATAAAGCCGGTCGTTCTGCTCGAGGGCATCCTGGAGCGACTGGCCCTCGACAACGGCGATGATCGGTCGGCCGGGTCGGGGGACGCCCGCGCCGACATCGGGAGGGTCGCCGGCGCCTTGGGCGTTGGTGCGGCCGCCCGCCTCCGTGCGGTAGAAGAAGGGCGAGACCGAGGCGAACCGCGGTGTGAAGTCGAGCATCCCGGCTTGGTATCCGAAGAAGACGCACACCAGCAGCATGACGGCCAGGGTGGCGCGGGGACGGGCATTGGCCGGTTCGTAAATGCGTTCGATGTGGAACCGGTAGAGGCGGACCGGCTTCACGCGCCCGCGCGCCAGCAGGTGCTTGACGGCCGCCAGGAGCGGCAGGCTCACCAGGCAAGCGGCGAGATTGAACAGAATGCCCACGGCGGCAATGAGACCCAGGCGACTGAAGCCGCGCGAGTCGCGCAGCATGACGAGGATCCCGCCGCCGCCCTGAACCCCGCGCAGGGAGATGACCACGAGGAAGGAAAAAAGCAGCGCGGCGACGACGGCCGAGGCCAGCACGCCGCGGCCGGTTTCGACATAAGAGCGATGCAGGGCGCGGTAGTAGTTGTGATTGCGGTAGAGCTCCAGCGTGAAGCGATGATAGAGATGGATGCTGTATTGCAGGCTCATCGAAACGATGACAACCAGGAACGCGGCGGTGACGGCGGAGAGGCCGCCGAAAAGGGCGTAGGTCAGCCCCAGAGTCCAGAACGCCCCCAGGGCGGGCGGTAGGAGAATGAAGACGGCGGCCTCGAGCTTGCGGAACACAAGGATAATGAGGAGCACGGCCAGCAGGCTCGCGACTTTGATAATAAGGCCGAAGTCATTGCCCATGCGGCGCATCTGGGCGGCGGTGGAGGCGTGGCTGCCGACGAAGTCGATGGTGATCGCTTTTTGCCAGGCCGGGTGGTGATCGAGGAGGTAGTTGCGGCTGCGTTCAAGAAAGTGAATCGTCGACATCGCCTGGCGGCCGTTTTCGGATCGCAGCAGCGGATAAAGGAGAATGACGATCGACTGGCCGTCGGCGCTGAGAAAATAGTTGTCGTGCGTATCGAGGCGGGTCGGGCCGCGGCTGGTGGCCAGGCGGCGGCGGATGGTGTCGAGCGCCCCGAGCGGATCGAGGCTGGGATCGAACGGGGGAGCGGGAGGATGAATCATGCTGAGGCGGTAAGCCCGCAGCATCTGGAGACGGCCGGCCGAGATGCGGGCGCTCATGAGTCGTTCGAGTTCGGCCCAGTCGTCGGCGGTGAGCAGCGCGATCAGACGCTGATTGGAGAGGGACTGATAATAACTTTCAGCCAGTTCATCGATTTTATAGACCGGGGGAGTGAAAAAACGGGGGTCGTCGACCAGGGCGGCGAAGACGCCGGCGATCTCCTTG
>JAMCWS010000169.1 GCA_023480605.1 bacterium | reverse complement strand
AGCGAAGGTAAATCGTCAGCGGTGTCTCGGGGTGGTCGTTGGCATACTGTATAGCCACATCCAGATGTTCGAAGGGGGCGTCGAGCGCCGTGCCGCTGTTGGAGTCGCTGCCACCACTGGCGGCGGGGGCCACGTATACGGCGGCGGCCGGGGGTTGGAAGGCGTCGGTCGGGATGTCACCCGGCGCCAGATACTCACAGGCCGCGACGATTTGGTCGAGTGACGGGTCGGCCTGGGGGGTGGGCGTCGGCGTGGGTGTAGGGGTGGGCGTGGGCGTCGGGGTGGGCGTGGGCGTCGGGGTGGGCGTCGGGGTGGGCGTCGGCGTGGGTTCGGCGCTGCTTTGCCAGCGATGATAGGCGACGTTGAGCAGCGGGACGAATTCGGCGGTCGCCTTGCGGCGGCCGGGCGGATTGGGGTGGTCGTCGCCGCTGGGGTAGGCCAGCGTATCGTTCGCAACGTCGGTTTTGTGCTGCACCGCCCCGTTCCACCACCGATGATGATTGCCCCCTTCCTGGCCGGCGTCGCTTACGTTGGGGGTGCCGCCGTTGGTCGTCAGGACGTTGTAAAAATCAAAAACGAAAACGTTCTTGAGCGGGTAGCCGCTCAGCCAGTCGTCGACCAGCCACTGGTTGAAGGCGCGGGCGTTGGCGGCATGCGTGTCGTCGCTGAGCGGGGGGGCCGCGATCGCGACAAACAAGATGTCCGATCGGGTGGCGAAATAATTTAGTATATCGGTGTAGATCCCTTTGGCATTGGCCACAGTATGGCTCTCGGATCCCGAATCCTGCCCCCGCAACGGGTTGTCGCCGATCGCCGGCACGGGATCCGACGGCGAACCCAGTAGTGCGGAATTGGGAAAACAGGATTTAAACACGACGATCGTGTTGGGGCCCGGCGGCCGCGACGCCAAGCGCGAATAACTGCAGTTCTGGCCGTCTTCAGGCAGCAGTGCATCCATATAGGTTGACGATTGCGGGCCGCGAAACCATGTCCACCAGTGGCCCAGGTCGGTGGTATCGCCGATGCTGTCGGGCCCCCACCCGTAATTGGTATCACTCACGTAGTAGTTGTTGTCCCGAAGGGCGATTCCCAGCTCCCCGTAGCCGTCGTTGAGCCAGTTTTCACCGGTGGAATGATGAATGAAAATCAGCCGGACCGGTGAGGCGGGCGGCGATGGATCATCCGCGGCCGGGACTCGCCACGCCGCAGCAAGGCAGATCACCACGGCGAGGATGCGTACAGCGGTTGTTTTGCGCGGGGTATTCATGGCTGCGCCTCCGTCATTGCAACCCGTGTTGTGCGGGCGGCCGATTGGCGCCACGCGAAATGCATCATCCCGGAAGGCCTTCCGAAACCAGCCCACTTGTCCGATTAGGGCAATATTATCATTCCGAGTTGGATTGAGAGCAATGTTTTTCGCCACCGAATCCAGCGCATCATGAAAGAGAACCCGAAGGCAGCCGGTGTCGAATCCGTATCTGAAAAGTTTGCCGGTTTTCTCCACAACCTGGTTCGCCTCGCAGATCCTGATTTCGAAGTGGGGCGTACCCAATGGATATTCCGATGCGAAGGCTGTGGGCCTGGCGTCGATGTCATGATCCCGGGAAGTCTGGTCCAACTGGCCGGACGCCGGAGATGGGTGATAAAGGGCGCGTCGCCGGGGTTGGCGCCCCACAGGGCCTTCTTCAATCCAACCAAAAGCAGCAAATTACTGAACCGTAACCGCTTTTTCTGAATCACCATGGTTCCCCCCACGGCCATACCATCGGTATCGCGGCATGTCCGCGGAGACGGAAAGGGCGCCCGCTTTGACTGAAGGCGACTTGGTGGTCAATTAAAATATTCCGCCCATTTGGATTTCCGTAATCCCCGTTTCACCGCCCTGAGGTTCTCGAGGGCGGCCTCGCCGTAATGACTCAGCGCGTAGCCATTGCAGCCGGTGTAAGACGACACCTCGGCGCTTCTTTCCAACACCTGGGGATTCTTGCCCCGTATGTCGATGGAGGCCACCCAATGGAGACGGCCGGCCACGATTTTGTTGAAGTTGTGCAGGTACTGCACTTTTTCATCCACAAGCGCCATATCGTCTTCGTGTTCGACAAAGGCGTTGGCCCGGATCGAACCGAGATGGTTCATGAACGTGGGTAGATCGATCCCCGAATAATAGCCGTGAGTGCGGATGTAATTGTTCCAACGCAGATCGATGCCGGGTTGCAGTGTCTGGATTCGGCTGCCGATCAGGCCATATAGGGAATTCACCGATTCGCAACGAAAATCCAGCCAACGTTTCAAGACGGGATGTGTTCCGAGGTAATCCTTCGCGGTGATTCCCGAATCCAGGACGGCCTGCTGGTCCTGCCGCGCCAGGATCAGCAACTCCGGCCGGGCGGCGGCCAGGTCGAAATCATGTCGCCCGGCGGCTTCCAGGCAGTGGGCGCAGAAGCAGCCTCCCTTCTCCGGGGCGGCCAGCGCCCAACCGATGGGATCGGGGGGCAGGTTGTGCTCCAGGAATGAGCCAGGAAGCACATAAGGGATCATGCATGTCTGAATGTAATCCAGATCGTAATTGGCGGCAAGGTCGGAAAAAAGCCCCACCGCATATTCCTGAAAGTCGGGACTGTTCAGGCAGGCGGCGGGCTTGTTGTAGTTGTGTGTCAGCACCGGATGACCGAAAATGTCCACCTGCATGGAATCCCGGAAAGGCCCCTCCAGTCGCGGCCGGTCAATGAATCCATGGAAGAGCTCAACCCCGGCTTTCATCCCCTGCGCGCGGGCTGCTTTCGCGAACTCCCCGACCCAATCCGTCCCGGCGAGAAAATCCCTTTGAGTCCTCAGCGGCTTGATTCTCCCGTAATACTTCGGGTCCGGCGGCCAGTAGACGCGGCAGTCCTCGGCGATATAAGTCTTCCGAACCGGATTGTGAGTGAACTCCCCACCCCGGAAGGGCCGGACCTCTTCCGAAAGGTTGCACAAGTAAACGGAATTCGCGCCCGCCATCTCCCGCAGGTTGTCCAACACCTGATCGAGCCCCTCGTCGGCCAGGTCCCACGGAAACATGCTGGCCGCGATCTCGGGCTTCGCGCTGCCTGGAGTTTTTCCCGACATAACCATTTCGGAGGCGGCGAACACACCCGCTCCCCAGAGGGCTTTCCGGATGAAACTGCGTCGGCTCTGCAAACAGGGTCTGGTCTTCCCGATCATGGCGGCCGCCTTTCAAGTTGGTGGAATATCATGGATTATATTCCAGAAAGCGCAGCCAAAAGCAAGGTTCTCGAATAGCGGACGAGGGCAAGTGCAGGTAGATCTTGACCCCCCCGGGGGCGGGCGCGGGGTGGCGCTGCGCGCCATGGGGCGGCGCGGCGCGGCGCGCTTGCGCCAGGCCCTGGCCGCCGCCCGACATTGGCGGCCGCCAACATCAAAAAAAATAGTGAGACCACGGCGCGCTCCAGGCTGAATCAAGGGTGCGAAACCGATTCAAGCCGACGGAGTCCCGACCGTGGCCTCGACGACATATTGCGACATGATCCGCTCCAAAGACCACAAATATGGGTTCTTCCGGAAAAAGTGTGGAAATACCCCCCTCCCGTCCCCCCTGCGGCAGAGATTTTTAAGGGGTGATTGATTTGACCGGTGGTTTCATTTGAACCGGAAATCCAGTTTGAAGCCGTAAAGCCAGGGGACACGGAGATCGACGTTTTCCTGGAGCAGTTGCTGGGGGAGATTT
>JAMCWS010000264.1:2258-3767 GCA_023480605.1 bacterium | reverse complement strand
GATATGATAAAAGGCATTATCTTGCGCCGTTTTGGTGGATTCAAGCTTTTTTTCCGCGTCCCGGCCGCTCTTCAGCGGGTCTTCCGCCCGGCCGGATGGGCGGCCTTGGATTCGGCGCGAATGGTTGAATCGACTTGCTTTACGATTCGAATGTCTTCGTGGTGAAAATCTGACCTCGCGATCACGTTTAGGGCAACCTGATATTTATTGGCCAGCGCGGTCAGCGCATCGAGCACGTTGTTTTGAAGGTAAGTCCTTAATTGAGAATGAACCATGATATCGATCGTCGACGTCCGCGGCGGTTTTTCCATTTCTTCCGATCGATCGTCGACGTCCGCGGCGGTTTTTCCATTTCGGCGAGCAGGTCGTATTTAAGTTGTTTCCACAATTGCGGCTCGCTTAAAATCCGCCCGCTACCGTCGCAATAAGGACACGGGCGATAGAACGACTTGGCCAGACTCTGGCGGACCCGCTTGCGCGTCATCTCGACCAGTCCGAACTCAGAGAAGTCTGAAACCGTGTATTTTGCGCGATCGTTTTTGAGGCAGCGCTTGAATTCACGCAGCACCTGCAACTCGTGTTCGCGCGACTTCATGTCGATGAAATCCATGACGATCAAACCCCCCAGATCGCGCAACCGCAACTGGTGGGCGATCGCCCGGCAAGCCTCCATATTCGTCTTCAGGATCACCTGCTCCTGATCGTCGGCGCCGACGTACTTGCCGCTGTTGACATCGATGGCCGTCAGCGCTTCGGTCTCGTCGATGACGATGGCCCCGCCGCTGCGCAGCCACACTTTGCGGCGCAACGCCTTCTGGAACTGCTTCTCCACCTCGAAGGTGTCGAAGATGTTGGTGGCCGAGTCGTAGTAGTGGACGCGATTGCAGAGCTGAGGCACCATGGCCTGGCAGGCCTTAAACAACTCGCGCATGGCCGGTTTGGAGTCGATCAGGATCTCGTCGATGTCGTCGCTGAAGTTGTCGCGCACGACGCGCGTCAGGATTTCGCGGTCGTCGTGCAGCCGCGCCGGCGCCTTGCTCCGGCCGGCCCGCGCCTGGATCTGATCCCACGCCTTTTGCAGAATGGCGGCGTCTTCCTTGATGGCGTCCTCCTCCTGGTCGAGGCCGGCCGTGCGGATGATGAAGGCGCCCGAGTCGCGTTGGATGTCGCGCAGGACCTGGCGCAGACGTTTGCGTTCGCCCACGTCCTCGATGCGGCGCGAGACGCCGCCGTCGTTGTCGGAAAACGGCATGTAGACCAGGTAACGGCCGGGGATGGAAATGTACGTGGTGACGCGGGGACCCTTGTCGCTGATCTCCTCCTTGGTCACCTGAACGAGAATCTCATCGCCCACGTGCAAAGGCAGGGAGCGGCGCGCGGGCCGGGGAGGCGGCGCTTCGTCCTCGTCGTCCTCTTCGCCGTCTCCGTCGCCTTCGGGTTCATCATAAAGCGGCTCGACGTACTCGTCGTCCTCGTCGGCCGCCTCGGGGTTGGCGGTGCCGTTGCTTT
>JAMCWS010000264.1:0-2248 GCA_023480605.1 bacterium | reverse complement strand
GTTCGGGCCGGCCGCGTTGGGGGAGTTCATATTCCTGGAGAATATCCGAGAAGTGCAGAAAGGCGTTTTTTTCGCAGCCGATGTTGACGAAAGCGGCCTTGAGACCCGGAACGATCCCCTCGACCCTCCCCTTGTAAATGTTGCCGACCTTGGACCGCGACTGCATGTCTTCGACGAACAATTCGACCAGCGTTCCGTCTTCGAGCAGGGCCACGCGAATATCCGTCTCCTCCACATTGATCAGTACTTGTTTACGCATACGGTTTGCGTTAATGACTCCTTGCGTTTATGATAGGATGGTCGTGAGACGGAGAGGAGGAACGAAGTATTGAAGGCGCCCGCAATTCACCCCTCCGCCCGCCGGCTGCAACACGGCGGGGAGCGCTGGCAAGATCCGGCGAATGGATTGACGCGCCGGGTGAAACGGGAAACTCGTGCTTCAGACGTCGACACTTCCGTCAACAGGCTCATCCGCGCCGCCAATCGGGGGCGCGTCGTCGGGGGAATCGGACCCTGCGGTGCGGCATGGTTAAGATGACAATAACCCGCACATGGCGCGAGGCGGAACTCCCCTCTCTTTTCATTATGGTTTTTTGGTGTTCAGACGCAATCAAATTCCACGCGGCAATGTGGTTTGGAACGACCCGCGACGATAACCATGAGTGTTAAATTCAAAGATTACTACGTGACGCTGGGCGTGACCCGTTCGGCCACGGCCGACGAAATCAAGCGCGCCTATCGTAAACTCGCGGCCCGTTATCACCCCGACCGCAATCCGGGCGACAAAAGGATGGAGGAAAAATTCAAGGACCTGCAAGAGGCGTACGAAGTGCTGCGCGACCCCGACAAGCGCCGGCAATACGATGCCCTCGGCAGCAACTGGAAGCAAGGCCAGCCGTTCGATCCGGGCGATTTCTTCAGCCGTTTTGGCGGCGCGCGTTCCGGGGCGGGAACCGGCGGGCGGCCCGGGGGCGCGGCCTGGAGCGGCCCGTTGGGCGGAGGCTTCTCGTTCGAAACACGGGGCGGGCGCGGCTTCAGCGATTTCTTCGAGGCTCTGTTCGGGGGATTGGGCGGCGGGCGCGCCGCCGAAGGATTCGGTCCGCCTGGGGGCGACAACGGCCCCGATCCTTTCGCCACCGAGTTTACCCGCCGCGAACAGGATGCCGGCTTCGCCGGCGCCGCGCTGGGCAATGTCGAAACAACCCTGTCCATCCCTTTGGAAGACGCCTTCCGCGGCGCAACCCGCCGCATCTCGTTCATGCGGACCGATCCCGCCGGGCATGCCACCCGCCAGACCTACGACGTCAAGATCCCCGCCGGCATTCGCGAAGGACAGAAAATCCGCCTCAAGGGCCAGGGCAGCCAGGTCGGCCGCCAGGCGGGCGACATCCTGATTACGATCATGATCGCCTCGCACCCCCGCTTCCGTGTCGATGGCGACAATCTGGAGGCCGACCTGCCCGTGACGCCTTGGGAGGCGGCGCTGGGGGGGCATGTCGGCGTCGAAACGATCGATGCCGCGCGCGTCGAGGTCAAGATCCCCCCCGGCATCCAGTCCGGCCAACGCCTGCGCGTCCGGGGCCGCGGCATGCCGCGCTCCGGGGGCGCGCGCGGCGACATGATGCTGCGCGTCGTCATTCAGGTTCCCAAACCGCTCAGCGAGCAGGAAAAGGAACTCTTCGAAAAACTGGCCAAGGTCTCGCGCTTCGATCCCCGGCAGGCGTAGTCGATAAGCTCCCCCGCCAAAAGTTCGGCGACGCGGGACGCAAGTACGGCCGATGCGGCGCACGCGACGGAATCAACGCGGCGCCAGCGTCACGTCGCCGATCCCGATCCAGGCGAAGCTGGCGGCCCGGTTCTCATCGACCAGTTCCAATCGTACCATCCGGCCCGCCCAGCGGGCGACGTCGATCCGCAACGGCGCCAGGGCGTGCGACCCTCCCGGGGGGAGTTCGGCCAGCGCCGCGCCCGTGCGGGCGTCGACCAGCCGCGCGGCCAGCCGGCCGTCCGGCGTTGAGCGCCCGCCCTGGCACTGGATTACGAGCGTGTGGAATCCGGGTTCCAGAACGAACTCGGGTGAAATCGCCCGGCCGGTGGCTGATTCGCCCGCCCGGGCCAGCGAGTTTAGAGTCGGCCGGTTGAAGAGTCGTTCCACCGCGGCGACGCCGAATGCCTCGCCCTCGAATCGCCACCCTTCCGGATTGCCCGCCTGCGCGAAAGAGAACAGACGGATGGGATCGCGACGTGA
>JAMCWS010000063.1:5609-18459 GCA_023480605.1 bacterium | reverse complement strand
GGGCCCGGCGCGCGACGGCGTGACGCCCTTAACCGGTTGCGGGCGAATCCACGTCGGTTCAATCCGGGGCGGCTAGGCCTGCGTCCGGGACGCCGCGACGACCCGCCGGCCGCGACCAGCGACTTGGGCGCCGTCCGTTAGGTACTGGACCTGTGGCGCGCGCCGTTTGATTGTCTGACGCTGGTTGACACCCGGTTTGCCCCGTAGATAATCTCACTGTATCAAACAAAGGGAGTCTCCCCACATGATCGATCGTCGGGAATTTCTACAAACGTCCGCGCTGGCATTGGCCGGACTGTCCGCGGGTTTACCCGCCGCCCGCCGCGCCCAAGCCCGGAACTCGGCGGCGGCGCCCGCCAAACGTCCCAATTTCCTTGTGATTATCGCCGACGACATGGGCTTCTCCGACGCCGGCTGCTACGGCGGTGAGATTGTCACGCCCAACCTGGATCGCCTCGCTCAGGGCGGGGTGCGCTTCACGCAGTTCTACTCCACGGGGCGCTGTTGGCCGTCGCGTTCCTGCCTTATGACGGGTTACTATGCCCAACAGATTCGGATGGATCCGCCGCAGGGGCGTCTGCCGTCGTGGGCGCGCCTGGCGCCGCACTACCTCAAGCCGTTGGGTTATCGAAGTTATCACTCCGGAAAATGGCACGTGATGGGCGCGCCGGATCCGGTGCGTGACGGCGGCTTCGACCGCTCGTATCCGTCGATGGGCCCGGAGCATAAACAGATGCCGATCAACGAAACCGATGACTCGCACTGGACGATTCCGGTCGCCAGCAACGGCATCGGTTTTCTGAAGGAGCATGCCCGGGAACACCCGCGGGATCCATTCTTCCTCTACCTGGCGTTCACTGCGCCGCACTTTCCGTTGATTGCCTTACAGGAGGACATCGACCGCTACAAAGGCCGCTACGACGAAGGGTGGGACGTGATTCGGGAGCGACGTTGGCGGAACTTGAAAAAGGCCGGAATGGTGAATCATGAACTGCCTAAACTGGAGCCCGAGACGATCCCCTCGTGGAACATCTCGGAGGAGGAACTCAAGCGCCAGATCGGCCCCGGCGAGGTCGGCCGCGCCGTGCCATGGGCGACGCTGACCGATGAGCAAAAGAAATTCCAGGCGCTCAAGATGCAAATCCACGCGGCGATGATCGACCGCATGGACCGCGAGATCGGGCGGGTGCTGGATCAGGTCCGTGCGGTGGGAGCGGTAGATAACACGGTGGTGATGTTCGTCTCGGACAACGGCGCCAGTGCCGAACAGATGATCCGCGGCACGATGCATGATCCGGCGCTGCGGCCCGGCGCCGTGGGCACTTACCTGTGCCTGGGACCCGGATGGTCGAGTTCCTCCAACTCGCCCTTCCGATTGCATAAATCGTGGGTACACGAGGGCGGGATTTCCTCGCCGCTGATCATCCATTGGCCGGCCGGACTCAAGACGCGCGGCGAACTGCGCCACAATCCGGGGCACTTCACCGACCTGCTGCCGACGATGCTGGAGTTGGCGAGGGCCACGCCCGAGCCGGAATGGCACGGCCAGGCCACGCCGCCGCTGGCGGGACGCAGCCTGGCGCCGGTGCTGGCGATGGATAACAGCGTCCCGCATCCCGAGATCTATTTCCATCATATTGAGAACCGCGCGATGCGCGTGGGCGATTGGAAGCTGGTTTCCAAGGGCCAGGATGGCCCCTGGGAGCTATACGACCTGAAGACCGATCGCGGGGAATCGCACGACCTGGCGGCCGCGAAACCGGTGATGGTGAAAGACCTGGCCGCGCTCTGGCAGCGGCGCGAGGATGAATACCGCCAACTGGCCGGGCCGCCGCAACCGTTGAATCGGGGGACGAAAAAAGCGCGGAAATCCGGTGAAACAAAAACGAAGCGACAATCCGCGTGATTGTTCAGCCGGATCCTCCAAGCTCGAAATGATGTGCGCGAATCGCTGCATATCAAACGCCAAGAGAGAGGAATATGGTGTCACTTGTCGCACGGTCATATGAACTCATGAGTCTGGCGCTGGCACTTGGCGCGCTGGCGACCCCCGGCGCGTTCGGTGCGAAGGGCCGGGCGCGTTGCCTCGTCGCCGCCGCGGCGCCCGACCCCATCGTGAATCTTGTCGTCGAACGACTACAGACGCAGTTCGCGCGGGTGGAGTTATCCTATGATCCGAAACAGGCCGAATCCCGCGCGGGCTATGATTTGATCCTGTTAACCGGCCCACCTGACGGCTGCCCACCGTTGGAGGCGGCCTGGGCCGGGCGAAGCCGGGCCGCCGACGCGTATGTGCTCAAAACGCTGGCGCACCGGCCGCTCACCGTGGCGGCCAGCGGTTCCGACTGGCGTGGCAGCCTGTTCGCGGCCTATCGTCTGATGGACCTGCTTGCCTTGAACGAGCCTCTCGACACGCTCGATTCATATTACCGGCCTTTGGCGCCGCGGCGTTACGCGCTGGTGCCGGGTACATCGCATGTCGGCCGATTCTACCGGCCGATGCTGTTCGACCGCACGGTTCACGAACTGCCGCGTTACGGCGTGAACGGCCTCCTTATCGTGCCCGGCGACCAGGCGGCAACGCCAGTGGGACGCGACGGGCTCCCGATGACCACGGGCGATGACGGCGCCAACACGATCCTCCATCCGCAGTACGAGGAGTGGACGCAGTTCCTGGCGCAACTCAAACGACTGCGTTACGACATCTTCCTGCTTCTGCCGACGGTTACGCCGCCGCGGTTCGAGCGCGGCCAAGTCCAGGCCTATTACGCGGGTCAAGGGGTGTTGCCGGGATTCGAGGAAGCGTTGGGGCCGTTCGCCGAGCGTTTCTTCGAGACACTCATCGCGCAGTTTCCCCAGATCGACGGATTTATCTTGAGTTCGGTCGAAGGGGGGATGTACGCCGGCGTGCCGCTTTTTATCGGCCCCGAGGACGCCTCCGCCGCAACCGCGGCCAGCGAGCGCTCGGCTCGCGCCCTGGATCTCTACCTGGCGGCGGCGGAGCGCGTCCAGGCGCGGACAGGCAAATGCTTCGGTTTCTGGACTCACCGTTCGGGAATCACCAGCGACGGCATCCGCACAATGCGCGAGGTGATGGCGCGTCATCCAGGGATCGTCAATATCGAGGATGACTACTGGCCCAACGCCGGTTGGGTCATGCAGCCGCTGCTCGGCTACCTGCCCGCCGAGTTGCGCCCGGCGGGCGCGCCGGGCCGCCGTTTCGGCATGTTCCTGATCACGGCCGACGGCGAGTATTACGGCGGCGGCAGTCTGCCGACGGCCTACCCCGATCCGGCGGCCCGGGCGGCGCGATACGCCGTGGAAAACCAGGCCGAAATGGTGCTGTTCCGCGTCGACCTGCATGACTTAACAAACCACGGCACCCTGTTCAACATCGATGAGATCATTCCGCTGATGGCGGCGGCGCAACTTTGGATGCCGACGGACCCGGACGACAAAATCTGGACCGACTGGGTGCGAAGGCGATTCGGTTCGGCGGCCGCGCCGCACCTGGTGATGGCCCTGCGCTCCTGCGGCGACCTGCTTCACAACGGCTTCGTTTTCCAGGGCCTTCAACTGATCGAGCGCGGCACGATCGGCGTGGGGGCATGGCAAACCGGCGCTCCCACCGGCCAACGGCGCTTTGCGTTATTCGCGAAACCGGGTACGCCGTTGGTCGATAAAAAGCCCGGCGACCTCCTGGTGCACAACGATTACTACGCGACGGAACTGAACGTTCGCGCGGGCAGCATCAATGAATATCGCCGGCGACTGGCGGCGGCTCATGCCACGGCCCGCCGGGATCTGGCCGCGATCGATGCCGCGAAGCCTTATCTTGCGTCCGGCGATTATGTCTACCTGCACGGCATCTACGATAATTATTTGTGCGTTACGGAGGCATTGGCGCTACTCGGCGAGGCCGCCTGGGCGGCCAATCTGAACGCGGATAATTTCGACCGCCAGCCGGATCCCCGCGCGCTTTTTGAAAAGGCGGCGACTGATTTGCTCGCCTTCAGCCAACGATTGACCGACGAACGTGGTCCGTTCCTGGACCCGCCCCTGCAAGCGGCGCTTTCCGGGATCGTCGAAGACTACCGGCATTACGTGGAGGCGCACGCGCCGACTCGTTGAGATGCCCGCCGGGCGCGGCAGCGGCTCATTTCCATGTCCGCGGCGGCCATTGCGTGCCGTCGGTCCGCCTGCGGGCAGGTCGGTCTGCCTGGCGGGCGATTCCGGCGGGTTCCACTCGACGGCAACGGGGCGGCCGGACGATGGGAACCGGACGCCAACGGTCAGCCGACTCAACGGATACCGGACCGCCGTTCCCGGGCCGCTTTCATCACGCCAATTCCCGCATGAAACGGCGTAAATCCACGGCCGATACGACCAGGGCGCGAAATGAGTCGATAACCCGGACAAGCCGGACAAGAAGGATGCCTTAGGAGAATACGAATGGAAAGTCAGGATGTGCGGAATCGCCAGAAAACGCTTTGGCGCTACATTCTTGGTTATTCGCTGGGCCAAATCCCCTCTTCCCTGACCATGAGCGGCATTTACGCCTTCGCCATGCTTTATTACACCCAGGCCCTGGGGTTGAGCTTCGCGCTGGCCGGCCTGGCCTTCGCGGTCTCGAGCATCTGGGATGCATTCGTCGACCCGCTGATCGGCCACCTCAGCGACAATACGCACTCGCGTTGGGGCCGGCGCCATGCCTATATCCTGTTCGGCGGCATGCTGATGGCCGCTTGCTTTTACTACCTCTGGTTTGTGCCCATTTCCATCAGCAGGAACGGGCACCTTTTTGTTTATCTGCTTTTCGTCAACATCCTCTATCGCACCGCCTATGCAGTCTATAGCGTGCCCTACGGAGCGCTGGGCTTTGAGGTTTGCACTGATTACCATCAGCGCTCGCAATTGCAGAGCACCGGCCTGGCGGTCTACCAATTGCTGGCCAACTTCATCGACGATCAACCTCCTGGGCGTGGGTCTGGGTTGGTCCATTTTCTTCCCCGACAGTAAGGTTCCGGGCGGCCCCGAAGCGACCAGTGTGATCTCCAATTTTCTCCACATGGGCTTGGCTTTCTCCATTGTTGCGGCGCTGTTTGTTGTGGTCGTGGTGCTGGCCACCCGCCGCTATATCAGCGACACCCGCGGCAAGGCCATCGGGACCGGCAACAGCATCGGCGCGTTTTACCGGGATTCGCGGGAAATCATCAGCGACAAGTATATGCGGTGGATCATCATCTTCTTATGTACCGGCATGACCGGCGCGATCTTTGTCGCCACATTGCAGATGTACCTCTACGTCTATTTCCTGCACCTGACGGCGCTGCAAAAGACTATCATCCACGGCGGAGGCATGGTCCTGTGCGGTGTGGGCGCCCTGTTGGGATCGCCGCTGGCCCGCCGGTTCGACAAGAAACTCGCCGTCTGCATGGGCGCCTCGATCGCCGGGGGCTTCGACCTGCTGGCTTTGGTCCTCTATCTGAGCAAGACCGTGAATCCGACAACAGGTTGGATGCTGGGCGGTCATCTCCTGCCCCTCGGGATCATCATCTTCGGCGCCTGCGACATGATCAACTGGCTCGGCGTGGGTATTTACCAACCGCTGGCCAGTTCGATGCTCGCCGACGTGTCCGAGGTCAATGATTTACACTCGGGCGTGCGCAAGGATGGCGGTTATTCGGCCATCTTTGCCTTTATCACCAAGTTGATTATGTCTTTGTCCACGTTTATCGCCAGCGCTTCCCTGGCGTGGGTCGGTTTCCGCGAGGGTAGCGACCAACAAACGCCCGAGGCGATCCACTGGCTGGTCATGCTGACCTTTGGGTTGGGTTCACTGTTTGCGTTTCTGGTCATACCGCTTGTTCTGCAATATCCGATCGATCGCGCCTTCATGACGCGGGTGAAAAAAGCATTGGCAGAGAAAAAAGAGCAGGCGGGCATTCATCCGCAATTGACGACGCCATTAATAAAATAAACTTGATGAGACAGAGATGCGAGACTCCGGAGCGGGCCGACGCGGAGTCGCTTGGCACGGGTAACCGAGCGGCCGGTCTTCCATCACGCCGAGGCGCTTACGCAAGCGCATATTCCAGTTTGTTTTCGGGCGCTGGTCCTGTGGCGGACCTTGCGATAATGGACGGGTAAGAGCCGCCTAGGGACAGCGCCGCGCAGGCTGCCAGATGAACTGACCGAGGCGCCTTCGCTGGATGTGGTATTGCCGACGGCGGCCGGAACCAACGCGCTTGGTTCCGGCCGCTCGCTGGGTGACCTCATGGCTTCGCGTCGGCGATCCGATAAACTTCCACGGTGGTGTCGCCCACCTTGTGGACCTTGCCTTCGGAGATGAACGTCTCGGGGGATTGACGGATGGCCCGGGCGAATCCCTTGTCGGGGCCTTCGTAATAAATGACCCACAAGCGCCGGCCGCCGGCGCAAACCTGGCGCAACCACGCCTGGATCTGGGGGGCGCTCTCGATCGCGGGCGGCCGTTCGATCGGTTCACGGTCGAGCGCACCATAATAGATGAAGGCCGCGTTGCGGCTTTTCTTGCGCGCGGAGACGAAGATGTCGCCCGGCTGCTTGTGCGTGGCGATGTAAGCGGCCGCTTCGCGCAGGCCCGGTCCGGGGGCGATGATGAAACCAGCCGTGTTGACGGCCATGACGCCGACGGTCAGAACGGCCCACAGTGCCGCCAGCCGGGGTCGGCGCCACGCGTCGCGCAGTCGCTGGTGAGCGCTGGTGAGCAGCAGCGGCGCCGCGGCGGCGCCGGTGACGTAGTAACGCCAGGAGTTTTCGAATTGCTTGTCGGATTTCATGCTGGCCAGTCCGATCAGGATCGCCGGCAGCAGGCAGACGGTCCAGAGCAGGCCGTCGTGGCGGTCCGGCCGAGAGGCGCCGGTCGGCGCGTCGCCGCGGCGGCGGACCAACGTCAGGACGAAGCAGAGCAGCACCAGCGCGACGTTAAAATACTTGGTGATGTCGAGGTCGGACCGGCCGTTGACGTAATCGTGTTCGCCCATGAAGATTGGTATCACCTGGCGCAATGCCCCCATCATTTCGGGCGAACGCCACGGCGAATGGCCGACCTTGTTTTCGACCGTCGCCCACCAGACGATCAGCGGCGCCAGGAAGAGGAACGGCGCAAAGGCGGCCAGCAGCCCGCGCCGCCAACGTCCCGCCGCCGTCGGATCGGCCTTCTGTCGCCGCCGGGCCGCCAGCCACCACGCCAGCAAGGCCAGGGGGAGAAAGACGTAAACCAGTTGCACCGCCAACCCGAACAAACCGGCGCCGAACAGAAAAGCCAGGTGGCGGCCGCCGCCTTCGTCGACGTAGCGGACAAACGCCCACAGGGCCAGTGCGGCGGCGCAAAACAACCAGCCATACATCCGCGCGTCGCTGCCCAGTTGCACGTGGATCTGGCACAGCCCGGCCAGCGCCAGCGTGAGCAACCCCTCACGCGGCCCGTATAGGTGACGGCCCAACCGCCAGACCATCACGATGCCGGCCATCGTCACGACCGCCGAGGGAAAGTGGAGGGCAAATTCCCCCGTGCCGAAAAAGGAAGTCCACGCCTTGATGGCGAGGAAGTAACCGGGGACGTGGTTGTTCCTGAGCCGCTCGGCGATGAGCTGGCCGTAGTCGAGTTTGATCGCGTTGAGCGTGATGAATTCGTTGTTCCAGAGGGAGTGGCGCGTCAGGAAGGCGAATTGAATCACCCCCACCAGGCCAAACACCAGGAGGGTCGCCAAGTTCCTTCTCGGGTTGTTGTCGGTCATTGTGTGGTCCGTCATGGTTGATCGTCGATGAAGTTGGATGATTATCTGGGATAAGCGGTTTTAGCCACGAAACCACGCGAAAGCACACGAAATACGGATCAATACCGTGGCGAACCCTATCACCGTCAGGATGAGGGGAATGGCCATTTCAACTTCAGGATTTCTCGTGTTTTTCGTGTCATTTCGCGGCTGAATTTCCGTTTTTAGAGTTATGCGTTGGCCTTGGCGGCGATGCGGGGGATCCGGCAAATCGGCGGGCGCAAACCCATGGACCGCGCGTTTGGGAGGCGCCCTTTCCGCCCCGATGATCCGGCCTCAGTGGGTGCCGGTGTCCAGATGCACCAGGCGCTCGGCGAGGGCCGCCGCCCGCGGATTCTTGCTCGACATGTCCACCGAATAGAGCCGAGCGCCCAAATGATCGGCCGGCAGCCCCAGGAACTCGAGGATGTGACGCGAGATCCATTTTTCCAGCTTGAGGACGGTCATCTTGCGGCGCAACCGGCCCTGCATGTCGCGGTTGAGGATGCAGGGCAGGGTGTTGGTGGTGACGATTTCGTCGAGCACGGGACTGTTAAGGTTTTCGCGCACTTCGGGCGAGGAGTAGAAGTGCGACACGAAGAACACGACCCGCCCGGCGCCGGCCTCCTTGAGCAGGCGGCAGCACTCGCGGATCGTGTTGCCCGTACGCACCATGTCGTCGAAGACGATGACGTCCTTGCCGGCGATGGCCTCGACGGGGCTGGGTGAATCGGCGTCGATCAGGCTCGAGACATCGCGCTCGCCCTTGCGCTCCTTGGCGATGTAAAGCAGGCCGACCGACGGCATCGCCAATTGCGCGTAGACCTCGGTGGCGAACTTGCGGGCCCCGAAGTCGGGGGCGCAGACCAGCAGGCCCTGGCCGTTGTGCAGGCTGGGGGTCACGTCGGAGGTGCGGATGTAATCGGCGAAAACCTCGGCGGGGTTCAGGTTCAGAAGGCCGCCGATCATCAGGTCGCGGCAGAGTTTCTGGACGGTGGTCGAGTGGTTGTGGACGGTGATGACGGCGTCGACGCCGGCCAGCGCCAACGCCTGGGCATAAAAGAGGCTCGTAAAGGGCTGGCCGTCGAATTTCTTATAGTCGGTGATCGTGCGCTCGAATTCCGGGTTGCCATGCTCGGGCCGGGGGCCGCGGTCCTGGGCGCTGAAGAACAGGTCGGGTTCGACCAGCACGACCCGGTCGGCGCCATTGTCCTTGGCCGCGCGGGTCACGAGCATTGTCCGCCAGGTCAGTTCGTTGCGCGAGAGGGTATTGTTGGCCGTGGAGACGACGACAACGGTCGAACCGCGCAGTTTCCAACCGATGTCGCTCAAGTCTTTCTCATCGCTGATGAAACGCGGGCAAAACTCACTGTTGGCGAAGGTCTTGAGCGATAGCAGGTCCGCGATATCCTCGGGTTGCTGACAGAAGGCGCCGATATCGATGGCAAACGGGTCATCCGACTGGGTGCCGACGATTATGACCGATTTTCCGTCGACGATCATGGGTATGCAGTCCTTTCCTCGCTTGCGCCGGGGGTTCCAACGACGATTTCGCGCGACCGGCGGTTGTGCCAGCCCGGTCACGCACTCCCCGGGCTTCTGACGATAGGCGGAGCTATCATACGAAACTCCAAAACGATTATCTACGATATAGAATCGGGAATAGCATCAAAAAACGCGCGAGCACGCCGATCGTGAGACGAGCGCGGCGTGTCCGGGCGCGGCGCCTACGACCGGCCGGGGCGTTTTTCCTTTGCCTCATGCGGCGGATTTTGTTGAATTGATGAGGAATCGGCCGCCTACCGGCCGCTTACGGCCGCGGATAATAAAGGTGGATGACTTTGCGCCCGACTAACCGTCTCCTTCTCCTGTGCCTCCCCCTGGCGTTCACCGCGCTGGGCTGCGGCCGCGTAACTACGGCCCGTTACCTCAAGGGCTCCTTCCAACTGCACCACGACCCGGCCATCCGGCTGGACTACGTCTACATGGCGCCCGACGCCGCCCGGCTGCGGGGCGGAAGCCTGCTGGTCTACGTCGAGGATCCGACCCACACGATCGATCTCGAGAATGCGAAAATCAGTAAGAAAATGAAGGCCAAATGGCCCGAATGGTGGCTGGACTACGAGCGGACCCTGGCCGACCTGGTCTGGCAATCGGCCGTCTTTCGCGATGTCGCCGCCGCCAGCGACACCTCGCTGATGGCCCATCCCGATTATATCCTCAAGGCGGCCGTGACGGAATGGAACGAGGGAAGCGGCCTGCTGCGCGGCATCCTGGGTTTCGGTTTCGGCTCGACCCGGATGCAATGGGAGGCGGCCCTCATCGACACGCGCACCAACCAGACCCTCTTCGCGCTGGCCGACGCCCGCATTCATCCGGGCGGCCCGTCGCTGATGGGTTTCGGCGTGAAAGTTTACAACGGCCCGGCGCTCATCGCCGAGGACCTGTTCAACGCGGCCAAGGACATGGATGCCGCCCTGCGCGGGATCGCCGGCGTGAGCGAAGCGCCCCGCCCGAGTTGGGCCACACGGCCGCTCTACCGGCCCAATTCAATTCCCGGCCCCGCCGGGTCCGCCTTCGCCCCCGTCGGGGCAAACGGCCCGCCCACCCCGGCCGGCGAAACCCCCACGATGCAGGCCGTCCCCCGCGTGCCGCGCGCGATCGTCCCCCGGCCCGACGCCCCCGCGGCGGCCCCGGGCGCACCGCGTTAACCACCGGCCGTTCGGACGGGCGGCGCGTCAGGTTGCCGCTGGACTCGCAAAGGAAACCGGGCCGATGACTTCGACGGCGACAACTCCCGCTTTCGAAGCGACGCCGTTCGCGCCCGGCGGAGGAGCGCCGTTGTTGGCTGGCGGCGCCTGGTGGGGGGCGCTGGCCGTCGTGGGGGTGGCGCTGGCGTTGGGCTGGCTGATCATTCCCGCCCGCAGCCAATGGGGCCGAGGTGTTGGGGGATTCGTTGATCTCTGGCTCGGGCGCGCCGCCGCTGGCCTGGCGGTGACCGCGCTGGCCGTGCTGGGGTTGGGACAGGCGCGCGGGCTTCTGTTTCGTTTTCCCTGGTGGTTACCGGCCTTGGCAGGCTGGGGCGCGTTGGCGGCATCGGCGGCCCGGGCGCTGCGCAACGGGCGGCAGGGCGATGGGGGGCGGGGGAAAATCGATTACGATTGCGATTACGAGCACGAGCACGATTACGGTAACGATAACGATAATGAAAAAAGCATATCCCGACCTCCAGCCTTCGGCTTCCGGCCTACGGCCTTAGTTCTCCGCCTCCTGGGATGGGCGGCGGCGGGTTTCGTGCTTTTGCTTCTGCTTCTGCCCGCCGTCTGCCCGCCGCTCAATTACGATGTGCTGGAATATCACCTGGGAATTGTGCCGCACATCTTTGCGGCGAGGCGCGTCGAACCGATCCCGCATGTTTTTTATACAGCCCAGCCGATCGCGACCGAAATGCTTTACACGCTGGCCGCGGCCGTCGAGGGAACGCCGTGGGGCCAGGCGCCGGGGATGCTCCAATGGTTCCTGGTCGCGCTGGGCGTGCTCCTGCTGGCGCGCTTGTTGGTTCGCCTGCGCGCACCGCGCCCGTGGCGTCCGTGGCTGATCGTCCTGCTGCTTGTCCATCCGATCGCCGTCAGGCTGGAACTCGACCGGTTGACCGACTGGACCGGCCTGGTGATGCTGGCGGCGGGCCTTAACGTCTGGCTGGCGGCCTGGGAAGCCGGGGGGAATGGAGCGCGAGCGGGTGGCGCCTCCGCCATCCCCTGGAGGGCGGGGCTCCTGATGGGCCTCTTGGCCGGCGGTGCGGTGGGGGCCAAGTGGACTCATGCCGGCACGGTGGCCCTGCCCCTGCTCTTGTGCGCTTTCGGACTGGGCCTGCGCCGCATCGGCGGGGGGGGCGTCCGCGCCCGCCTGCGCGGGGGGATGCTGGCGGCCGCCGCGTGTGGCCTGGCGGCGGCGGTCGCGTGGCTGCCGTGGGGCGTCTGGTTGTGGCACGTGCGTCGCAATCCCTTCGCGCCCTTCCTGGCCGACTATTTCCCCAACCCGCAGTGGGGGCCGCCGCAACTCGCATTCCTCATCCAGGCGCACGGGCCGCTGGCGTTCGGCTCGGGCGCCTACTGGGCGAACCTTGGCCGACGGCTGACGATCGGTTTTCCGGGAACGCCGTTGATCGAGGCGGCGCTGTTGGTGGCGGGCGGCGTCTGGCTTGCGGTGGCGATTCGGTGGCTGATCCGGGGAAATCCCGCCATCTCTCACGCTCCCGGCCGCGTGACCCCACTGCGGGGCCGTTTGGATGACGACCTGGCCCTCCTCGGCTGGCTGGGCGGCGGGATTCTGGCGGCGGTGCTCCTCTGGGGGCGGCTGCGCTTCGCCGCCGACCGCTTCCTCGCCCCGATGCTGGTGGCCGCCCTGGTCACCACCGCATTGGGGCTCAAGTGGTTGATTTTCAGGTGGGTTCCCTCCCGCCGCGTCGCATACCGGTCGGCGGCGGTTCTCGGCGTGGCGACGCTGGCGGCCCTGCTCGCCATGCCCGGGCTGCTGGACCTGACGGCCCTCGTCCGCGCGGTCCGGTATGCGCCGCGCGCGTTCGGGCGCGTCAGCGTGCGGGATTTCTGGAGTGAAAACCTGGGCCTCACCGTCCGGCTCTTCGAAGCGGCCGACGCCCTCCCCGCCGGCTCGCGCATCTTGGCCGTCAGCGAGGCGCGCCGCTATCCTTTCAGCCGCCCGGTTGACCCGGCCTCGGTGTTCGACGCGAGCCCCATCTTGCCCTACCTGCGCGCGGTCGTGCCCGCTCCCGCGTCTATCGATGACGCGGCCGAAGACCTGCGCCGCCTCCTCGCCGCGGCCGGCTACACCCACCTGCTGGTCAATGAATACGAGCGCAATCGGCTGCTCGCCATGCACACACCGCCTCGTGTGGCTAATAACCCGCGATTCCGGAAAACACTCCGGATCCCCAATGAGGCCCAACGCCAGCACGAATTGGCCGGGCGGTGGATGTGGTCTTACATGGACTTCGCGTCGGAGCGTCTGAGCGATCCGCAACGCAATGTTTA
>JAMCWS010000063.1:0-5599 GCA_023480605.1 bacterium | reverse complement strand
GATCGCCCCGCTCGGTCCGGCGAATTAGCCGTGAAAACACCCGGCGTAACGAAGCCGCGGACACAAAAACGATTTCCACCACGGCGTTTTCCAAACAAACAACGCGAAAACCGTGGCATCCGCCGCGAAATGGGATAAAATGCCAGCGGCAGGTTGCGTTGCGCCGATTCCCGCCACACAGGCCGGTCATGAGCAAATCACACGCCAAAGATCCCGTCCCGCAGCCGCCCCGCCTTCTGGCGCCGGGCGACTGGGTGGCCCTCGAGGGGATGGGTCGCGTCGGGCGGGTGGCGGCCGTCGATCCGCGCCGCAAACGCGCGCGCGTCGATGTTGGCGGCCAGGAATGGGTGCTCGAACTCCGCAAACTCACCCCTGTTCAGCCGCCCGAAGACCTGCGCCCGGCGCAACTGGTCAACGTCATCGGCGCCGCCGGGCCCATTCTGCACGAGATCGATCTGCATGGCATGCGCGTCGAGGAGGCGCTGGCGCTGGTCGACCGCGCGCTCGACCAGGCCGTCGTCAACCACCTGCGCCAAGTGAAAATCATTCACGGCTTCGGCACCGGGCGCGTGCGCGAGGCCGTCCGGCGGATGCTGGCCACCCACCATCACGTGGTCCACTACCACTTCGGCAGCCCAATGGAAGGCGGCCTGGGTTGCACGATCGCCGAAATCCGCCCCGCTCGGCCGTAACGGCGCCGGTAAACGCGGCCTGGACGCCGACCCCACAAGCCATAATCGAATCAAAGGCTGCCGGTTCAGTTCCCCAGCCGCGCGGGGTCGAGCGCGACGTGGCGGATCGTCTCGCGCCGCCAGGTGTAAACAATGTGTATCGTGCCGTCGGCGGCCTGGATGACGGATGGATATGAATACTCGCCCGGCTCGCGTTCGAGCGTCGCCGCCTCGCGCCGCGCCCGCCAGATACCGACGTCGGGGGCGCGCTCGCGCGTGTCGCCGAACCAGGCCGCGACGAGCGTGCCGGCGGGTGTCTGGGCGATCGTCGAGGCGTGGCACTGCGGCGTCGGCCCTCCCCCTGGGGGATGGATGAATTCGGACGCAAGCGCGGCCGACGGCGTGGCCGACCCGCTCCCGTCGGCGCGACCGAGCCCCAAGCCGGCCAGCGGCACCCACGAAATGCCGATGTCTTCCTTGCCAAGCGAATAAATGACGTAAAGCATGCCATCCTCGATGATCGCGCTGGGATATTGCAGGCCGCCGCCGCGACCCCCGACCCCCGGCACGCGCCACGGGCGCGGACCGAGCCAACGCAGGGCGTGGACTTGGGAAAAACGGTAACCATCACGGCTGACGGCCACCGTCAATGGATCGCGATTGAGGTTCATCGCGGCCAGTTGGGGATCGTCAAGGCGCGGCGCGGTCTGGTTGCCGATGAGCAGCACCGTCCCGTCGCCGAGCACGAGGCTGGTGGTCAACGACGTCGCGTCGGGGATGTCGGTCGGCTGGGCGGGGGGCCACTTGCGCCCGCCATCGCCGGAGACGCTGACGAACAGGCGATGGGAGAAGTTATTTTTGCCCTCCTTGCCCGTGCCATTGTCGCGCAACAGCATGACCAGCCTGCCGTCGCCAGCCCGGAAAACCGTCGGCTCGCCCACCCGGTGGCCGCCGACGGCCTTGGGCCACGGCCAATGACGGTAAAAATCCCAACTCGCCCAGTGCTCGGGCCGGTCGAAAAGCGCCGACAGGTTCCGGGCGACGGAAGCGATGGCGGGATCGCCCGCCGCCAGCACGGCAAAAGGCGTCGCGTAGGGCGGTCGCGCCGGCGTCCAGAGCATGAAGATCGGACCCGGTTCGCCTTGGGCGCCCACCTCGCGCGCCAGCGGAGGATGATAGACTCCCGAGACGCCGGCGATCGCGTAGAGGCGGCCGCCCCACTCGAGCCAGCGCAGCGGGGTAAGCACGGCGCCCTTTTCCCGCCAGGCGCGCGGCGGCTCGAGCCGGGGGAAGAGTTCGCGGGCCGCCGTCCAGGAAGACGGGTCGTCGGCCATGGCGAACATCACCCGTTGGCCGGGGGCGTCTTCGCCCATGGGCTGGTTGCTCCACATCCCGAAGAACCGGCCGGCGTGGCGGATCAACTGGGGGTGATGATTGTAGGCTCCCAGTTCGCGCGTGGGCTCGAAAATCGTCGCGTGGCGTTCGCCGGCGAGAAACGGGTAACCCGCCCCCGCCAATTCCTCCCGGGGCATGGGCGCATCCCACATGCGCACGACCGGCAGTCCGTCGGCGGTCGTTGTCATTTCAGCCCTCTCAATTCCCATCGTGCCTGCCTTCCGCGACGATTCATTGCCGGTTGCCCATGAGTGGCCTGCCAGGCACAGGACGGCCGCGGCCGCGCATAACGCGGCGGCGGCCGGCGTTTCCCACACACCCCATCGCGATGCGCCCCACCGGATTCCACGTCTCATGACCCAACCGCCTTTCAGTAGATAATGCCGATCACGATCGTGAGTACGAGCACGGGTGGAACGGCAGTGGTCCGATGTTGTCGGCGACCTAAGTTTTGTATATTACGGCTATCCGGTTTTACGGGCCGTAACGTACGTACGGTTTAAAACAACTGCGCCATGTGAGGCTGACAGACCCCCTCGCGATGCAACCGGCTTTTGAGCCAGCGTATTCGCCCCAGCCACGAGTCGCCCGCTTCGGCGTGGGCGCGTTCGTGCAGGGCCATGATTTCGCGCTGCGCCGCCTGTGCGCCCGCCTCGTCGCCGCGCCGGGCCGCCTCATATAGGGCGAGGCACACCCTCGGATCGAGATTGCCGAAGCCGGGAACCGCGCCGTCGCCTCCCATGAGGAGGGCTTTGGCCATCAGCGGTTCCCAGCCCATGGAGATCTTGAAACGCGGTCCCCGGCATCGGTCCATCGCGCCGCGGAAATAAACAAGATCGCCGCCGCTGTCTTTCAGTCCGATGACGTTACGGTGGCGGCCGGCCAGGCGGGCGACGGTCTCGATCGTCAGCGTCTTGCCGGCGCACGAGGGGATGTTGTAGAGCACGACCGGCAGCGCGATCCGCCCGATGATCTTGTCAAGGCATGCGGTCAGTTCGGCCTCGTTCATGGGAAAGTAGGGGGGCGGCGGCAGGACGACCGCGTCGACGCCGGCGGCGGTCGCCGCCTCGGCGTAACGCAGCGTGTCTTCAAGGCAACCGGCGCCGATGCCGGCGAGGATGGCCGCTTTCCCGCGCGCGGCCCCGGCGACGCCACGAAAGGCGGCGATGCGCACGGCGGCCGGTAATGCAAGGTATTCGCCGGTTGTGCCGGCGATGAACAGGCCGTGGACGCCCGCTTGCAGAAGCCGGTCCGTCAGGCGGTCCAGTCCTTTACGGTCCAGCCGGCCCCCGGCGGTCAGGGGCGTGAGCATGGGAACGACGATGCCTTCCAGGGGATGCATGGGACCATCCTCGCTCGGGAGGGGCGGCGACCGGACAGCGTCACGCCTCCTGTTCCCGGCAAAAAGAATATTGTATACAATATATAATTGCTCCCGAATGCATAGGCAAGCGATTTCCAGCGATTCCCGTTTCCGGCGATGCCGTTCATGCGGAAACAGCGATCTCCTCCCTGTCGCCCGGCAATGCCATCGCCATTCATTAAGAATCGACTTTCCCATCCAGCCCGCCTTGGATCACTCCGCCGCCCTGAGACGGCCGTCGGCCAGGTCCAGGCGATACATCACCTGGTTGTAGTTGTAACGCGGAGTCGGGCAGGGCGCGCCCGAGAACGTGTCGGCGTACGTGCCCTCAAAATAAATGATCCGGCCCCCGGCCTGATCGAAGAACGGGTGTTGCGTGGGATTATAGAACGAATAGCGGTCGTGCGTGACGATTTTAACCGCCTTACCCCAGGGGCCGGTGATCGACCTGGCCCGAGCGAACCAGACCTCGCCCAGCATCGACGTGCCGCCGATTTCCAAACCGATCATGACATAGGCCTTCAGATAGTCGTTCCAGTAGAACGAGCCGGAGTGAAGGCGAACCGGTTTGCCGCTGGCGGCGTCGGCGAGTTGAAAGTGCGCCTCATTGGCTTTGAGCAGCCCCGCCTTGATGAGTTCGCCCTCCTCGGCCTGCCCAAGTGGATCGCAGCCTTTCTTCCATCCCCACGCCACGCGCCCCCGCGCGTCGCGTTCGACTCGGCTTTTGGCTTTTTCAAAGCGGGCGCCCGGCGCGAGGCAGGTGAAGGCTTCGTATTGCGCGCCGTCTTGCACGGCCATCCAGGTCGCCCGAACCCGTGCGGTGGGGAAGGGATTTGGGAAAACCAAATATCCCTCACCCCTCTCGGCGACCTCGACCGGGTGGCCGTTCGGGAAGCGCCATGTCTCCTTCAAGTCGATCGCCTTGGCTTTCTCGAAGATCTGCTTGACGTCATCGAAACGGACCAGTCCCTGCTCGAGCTTTTCCGCCAGGGATTTCATCCGCGCGTAGCCGCCGACCAGCGTCGCGCGTCCGGCCTCGTCGGGAACCACGGCGAGTCCGCCCACCCAGACCGCCCCCTGCTCGTTGCCCGTCATCGGCGCCATCGGGCGGCTGAAGCCGTCGGGGCCGACGAAGTAGCTCAGGTTCACGCCCTGGGCCGGGTCGAGACCGCCCCGGCCCGGCGGCAGCGAAGTCGCCCCGGACACCCGGAACTGCCCGAGTGGGTAATCGGGCCGCTGGGTGTCGCCCCAGAACCAATAGAGTTTGCCGCGATAGGGGAGCGCCAGCACCGAGTCCTGCCCCATGACCTGGCCGGCCAGCAGCGGCTGCTCGACCGGCGCGGGGCAGCCCAACAGGACGCTTTCGCGATAAACGCCCTCGCCGGTAACCCGGTAGAGCCGTTCGGCGATGTTGAGGCGCCTGAGGACGATTTGCTTGCGCCCGCCGGGGCGGAGATCGGCGACGAAACCCCGGAACCCGAATCCATCGGCGGGATACTCATAACCGTGACTTTTCACGGTGAAGAAGACGCGCCGGCCTTCCAAACCCGGTTCGAGGATGGCCGCCCGCCCGTCGCTGTCGGTGACGTAACGCACGCCGTTGACCATTTCGATATCGACGAGCGGCACGCCGCGGCTGGTCGCCGAATCGAGCGCCCGCACCTCGAAAAACGGAGACTCGGCCCATGCCGCGCCCGCCGTCGCAAGAAGGGCCGCGAGGAGGCTGGAAGCGAATCGGACACAGGCGCCAATCGCCGGCCGTTGGCCGGGGTTCCGGTGATATCCAATCAGACGGCGAATCGTGCTTTCATGCATTGGCGGCTCCAGGATCGGCATTCAGGAACGTCCCATTGTGCACGATTGCCGGATTTTATGCCAGAATGTTGCCGGAATTGCCCGCGTTCAAGTCTCGAGATTAAAATTGCCGTTCTCGAATGCGTTGACCAACCAGGCCACCATGCGGCGATCGCCGATCAGCATATCCATTTGGCGGGTAAAAAGGAGAAGGCGTCCCAGGTCGCGCAGGAACCGGGCCGTGGTTTCGCCGTCGTATTTCTTCAGGAAGGCATGAACCTGATCGGCTTCTTGTTCCACGGTAAAGCCGCGGTGGGAAAGAATAATCGATATCAGTTCCGCCCTCAGGGTGCGCCGGTCGGCCGTGGCTGCGCCG
>JAMCWS010000125.1 GCA_023480605.1 bacterium | reverse complement strand
CGGCCTTCAGCAACAGTAATAGCTCTCGTGATTGCTCACGGGACTTGGGTCTGTCAATATCATTAAGGACACCGTAATGGTCTTAGAGGTTAATCGGCGTGGAAAGAATGCCGAAGGATCAAGCAGCCGGCGCCGCGGCGCGGAAAGGGCTTGATCTTCCTTCGCCGCCGTGTTGTGTTCATAGATCGAATCGGCCGCGCCGCGCGCCCGTACAGGACCGCGCGAGACCGTCTCACATCGCGCGTCTGGAAACGCCCCATGGTGCTCGCCCGCCGAACGCTTCAGTCCTTGGCGCATCTGTTCTGGCCTCCCGTCTCGACGCGCGATCTCGGCCCGTGGCTCGAGCGTTATGTGGCCGTCCGCGCCTTGCCGGCGCTGGGATTGGACGCTCGCGAGAGCGTCGAGACCGTGCCGATCGCGGCCGGCCGCAACACGATTGTCCGCCGCCTTTGCCTGCCCGGATTGGGAGACTGTTACGCGCGCGCCTGGCGTTACGACCTGCTGCGCCGCCCGGCGCGCGAACATCGCCTGGCCGGGGAGTTGCTTGTCCGCGCAGGCCTGCGCATTCCTGAATTGATGCTCATCGACGACTCCTTCGCGGCGCTGCGCCGGTTCCGGCTGGAGTTCGCCATCGAAAAGGCCGCTCCCGGCAGGCCGGTAAAAGACGGTTTCGACGCGGTCGCGGCCGGCGGCGGCGTCCCCGCGCTCGTGGGCCGCATCGCCGGCGAACTGGCCCGCCTCCATGCCGCGCCCGCCCGCGCCACCGGCCGCCGCGCCGCCTGGGGCAAGCCGTGGCGCCCCGTCAACGAAATGCGCGAGCCGCGCGGCTACTGGCTGGACCGCATGGCCCTGCTCGAGCGGCGGCTTCGCGGGTGGGTGACGAGTCTCGGTCCGGCGGAGATCGACGCACGACTGGGCGAACTGGCCGGCCGGATCGAGCGGTTCGACTGGGGCCGGCCCGTCCTCGTCCACGGCGATTTTTCTCCCGGCCACATCTTCGACGAAGGCCAGGGGGGCCTGATTTGGATTGACTTCGGCACGGTGCACTACGGCCACCCCGCCGAGGATCTGGCCGCCGTGCGCCAGTGGCTCGAGGGCCGCGGCCTGTTCGGCCTTTTTCTTGAAGGCTACGCCCGCGCCGGCGCTCCCGCCGCCGCGACCGACGACTCGGCCATCGAATTGTTCAGCGAACTCCGGTTGTGGGAGAAGCTCAACTCGCGCGTCACCAAGCGGGCCGGGCGTGAAGCCGGCGGCGACAAAGCCAAATCACGGCGCCTGGCCGGCGAACAACGCCAGGTCGAAGGCCGGATCGGCCGTCTGATCGCCGGCGATCGGACGGTCGCGCCGGACAGGGAATCTCAATAATGATGGATAGAAAGAACATGCAAATGGGCAACACGATGAATCGCCGCGGTTTTCTGGCGGCCGCCGGCCGCACGGCCCTGGGGTTCGCCGGCCTGCCGGCCGCGTTAAGCATGTCGTGCGCCGCCACGGGATCGCTGCTGGGCGCCGGCTCCGCCCGGCCGGGCCGCCGGCCTAACATCCTCGTCATCCTGGCCGACGACATGGGCTTTTCCGACGCCGGCTGTTACGGCGGCGAGATCGCCACGCCCAACCTGAACCGGCTGGCCAACGGCGGCGTGCGCTTCACCCAGGTCTACTCGACGGGGCGCTGCTGGCCGTCGCGCACCTGCATCCTGACGGGTTATTACCCCCAGCAGGTCCATATGGATCCCCCCAAGGGGCGGCTGCCGGCCTGGACGCGCGTGCTGCCGGCCTATTTCAAACCACTCGGTTACCGATGCTACCACACCGGCAAGTGGCACCTCATGGGCGCGCCGCGCCCCGTGGCCGACGGCGGCTTCGATCGCTTCTACTGCATCGAGGACCACAACCGGTTCTTCGCCCCCAAAAACCACCTGCTCGACGATCGTCCCCTTCCGCCGGTGGCCGAGGGATCGGGTTTCTACCTGACCACGGCCATCGCCGATTACGGCATCGACTTCCTCAAGGAGCACGCCAGCCAACACGGCGGCGCGCCTTTCTATCTCTATCTCGCCTTCACGTCGCCCCACTTCCCCCTCCACGCGTTCAAGGGGGATATCGACCGTTACCGCCAGCGTTACCTCGAAGGGTGGGACGCCGTGCGCGCGGAGCGTTATCGCCGCCAGCGCCAGATGGGGATCGTCAATTGCGCGCTTTCGCCCCTGGATCCCGACACCATCCCCAGTTGGAACATGCCCGAGGCGGAGCTGATCGCCCAGATCGGCCCGGGCGAGGAAGGCCACGCCGTCCCGTGGCGCGATCTGATCGACGAACAGAAGCACTTCCAGGCCACGAAGATGGCCATCCACGCCGCGATGGTCGACCGCATGGACCGCGAGATCGGCCGGGTGCTCGACCAGATCAAGGCGATGGGGGCGTTCGAGGATACGATCATCTTTTTCGCCTCGGACAACGGCGCCAGCGCCGAGCAGATCATCCGCGGCGACGGCAACGATCCCGCCGCCCCCCCGGGCTCCGAACACACGTTTCTCTGCCTCGGGCCGGGGTGGTCGACGTCCTCCAACACGCCCTTCCGCCTGCACAAGTCGTGGAACCACGAGGGCGGCATCGCCTCGCCCTTCATCGTTCACTGGCCGGCCGGACTCCGCGCGCGGGGCGAACTCCGCCACACGCCGGGTCACTTTATCGACCTCTTGCCGACGACGCTCGAACTGGTCGGCGGCCAGCCTCCCGCGGCCGGCCCCGGCGCACCGCCGCTGCCCGGGCGCAGCTTGGCGCCGGCCCTGGCGCGCGACGTCGCCGTCACGCGCGACTGCCTGTACTTCCACCACGAGCAAAACCGCGCCATCCGCGTGGGCGACTGGAAACTGGTCGCCAAGGGGAAGGACGGCCCCTGGGAACTCTACGATCTCTCGACCGATCGCTGCGAATTGATCGACCTGGCGCGCCGGTATCCCGACAAGGTCCGCGAAATGGCGGCGCATTGGGAACGGCTCGAGCGCCAGTTCCGCGAAGAAGCCGGCCCGGTGGCGCCGCTCAAGGCAGGATAAACGGCCGGAGGCGCCAACGCCACGGCAATGACCCGGAGCGGCTGCCGACAATGACCCACGGGGCGTCGCGGCCGTGTCGGCGCCGTGTGGGAGATGGTTCGGGGAAAAGCATGTGAATAAAATCACTCGGAGACCCAAAAACTGTCTTGATTGTCATGTATTTTGTGATAAGATGAAACGCTAACAGGAATCCGATGGCGGGGCGGCGTTATATCCCGACGGATGTCCCGATTCCGCAAGGCGCGCCCGGCATACCGCGTCGTGCGCCGGTTTGCATTTGCCTTGGATTTCGGGAGGGCGGGACGTTTTTTATCTAATATTGCGTATATCGCCATCACGCATGGACGTGGACGGCTTCGCGGGGAGCCGACTGTCGGACCTTGAAAACGGCGATTGTAATCACCGCCGCGACGCGATGAAAAACCGTCCTATCGGGCCGTGGCGCCATCGATGCGGCGAGATACGTTTACGGATCATGAACCGCAAATGATCTCGCCCCAATGATAATAACGACTCTATGAGTCGGTTCGGATTTCATGTGTTTTCATGTGCTTTCGTGGCTGATATACTGCCGAAAGGTCTTACCGTGAAACGCCACTGGCAACTTCCCGCGCCCCGGGGCGCGCTGATCGCCGCCGCGCTGGCCTTGAGCCTGACCGCCGGCGCCGGGCTGGGCG
>JAMCWS010000251.1 GCA_023480605.1 bacterium | reverse complement strand
CGACTGCTGGAGGCGCACCCGGTGCGCCTGGTCTATCCGATCGCCCGGCCGAACTGACGCCATCCGGCGGGGGATAGGACGGATGGGAACGATGGGACCCAAAATACGCGGATAACCGGCCCTGCCGAACGGGGCGGCTCGCGCTCAGGCGGCGACGCCGGACGGACGATAGAGTATGGCGTTACCCCGCTTGCCGACGGCTTCGAGGGCGCCCATTTCGCGCAGACAATAGGCCATCGCCTGCGCCAGGCGGCGGGGGAGCCCTTGCGCGACGGCCAGTTCCAGGGTCGTGAACGGCCGCGGCAGCGCGGGGGAAAGCAATTCCGCCAGTTGGCGGGGCGTATCAAAGACGCGCCGCTCGACGACCTCGATCAGCCGCCGCTCGTGGGTTCCCCAACCGCGGCGCCGCCAGTTGCGTCGCGGATCGTGGCGCCGCACCTCCTCCTCGCGGATGAGGAGAACTTCCAGAGAAAAGTTGTCGTGGGCCAGCAAATGGGGCAGACGCACCAGTTCGGCGAAGACGTACTCGATCCGCCCGCGCCGGGGCGACTTGCGCCGCGTGGGCCGCCCTCCGCCGGCGGACTCTTTAACGATCCATTTCTCGCGGGCGATCGGATAGACCAGGCGCACCGGGTGCGCCTCCAGCAGTCGCGCCAGCTTGCGTTTGATGGCCGCGAAATTGGCCGTCTGGATCTCGATCAGCGTCGTCCCGCGCACGATGTCGATCAGGTAACCGTCGACGACGTCCTCGAAGCGGTCGCCCGCCCGCCCATACCAAGTCTTGAGCCCGGCATGGAGGGCTTTCTCGTTCATCGTCGAGATGGCGTTCATGGTGGGGGTGCGGGCGGCCGGCACGATCCATCCTCCTGCGGGTTTCGATTGTCGCCCACTTTATCCCGCACCGACGGAAAGGTCATTACCAAATGGCGGGCCGAAGGCAGACGCCCCCTAAAGGAAGCCAACATAATCCGCCCAAACAAGGCCCCCTCGCCAAACCCGGCTGGGGCGGCGCGGGTCAAACATACAGATCACTTTATTGCCAGGGGAGAAGATATCCATGAAACGCCACACGATGATCGCCGCCACCATCCTGTTATCGTTGTCCGCTTTTCACACGGGCGCGCAGCCCGCCGCCCAAGCCGTGGACGCCGGCCTTGCGAAAACCGCACCCGATGTCTGGATGTGCCACAAAAACGGAAAAGAAGTGGCCCTTAACGCGGCTCAATGCCCCACGGTCGCCGCCAAACTGGGCATCCTTCAGATTTTCATCGTTTCATTATATGCCGAAAAACCCGACCACTTCACGGATGAGGAGCTTCGCGCGATCGCCCGTTTTTGCATCCAGCGCCGCCTTCCCATCAGCATCGAGTGCGGCGGAACGCTCCAATATGCCTCACTCGACGAAAACGAAGGCGAATCCTCGGCCGCACTCGAACTGCCCGGATTCCGCCGGCTGGTTCAGGCGGGCGTCCGGCCGTCCATTATCAATATGGATGATCCCGTCAGCCGATCGATGCTGCTCGATGACGGCGACCGGATTCGCTTTCACAAAGGGCTGGCAACGGTCGACGAAGCCACGCGCGAAATGATCGATTACATGCGCGCGGTGCGCAAGGAGATCCCCGACGTCCAGTTCGTCTACGTAACCAACTTCCTCAACTGGGGCTGGAAAGGCCAGCCGTGCTTCTGGGCCCGGCCGCAGAAACCCCTGGGCCGGGGCGATTTCCACCCCGTCATCCAGGCCGTCGTCAAGGCCACCCGCGAGGCAGGCATCCCGTTGCGGGGCGTTCTGGTCGATGCCCCCTACGATTACGTCACCGGCCACCACCCCGACTCCCATTTGCCCGACCCAACCAAGGCGGACTTCATGGGCCGGGTGCGCGACCTGGAGGACTATGTTCACAGCCAAGGGTTGGAATTCACCTTGACAATCAACTCCGAAACGCCGGGCAGCGCCAACGACGACAAAAAGTATTATGAGGACACCCTGGCCTACATGGACGCCTACCGCGGGCGCGGCGGCCGCCCCGACCACTGGCTGGTGGAAAGCTGGTACCCCGGTCCCCAAAAGGTCGTCCCCGAAAGCGAACCTTACACGTTTAGTTACCTCGTGAAAGCCGTAATCGAGAAGACGGAAGCGGGCAGATAACCGGATGCGTCTCAGGCGTAGAGCGTGGGGTCGGGCAGGCCGGCGCGCTCGAAGCCGCCGCGGCGCTCGGCGCACTTGTTGCAGACGCCGCAGTGGCGTCCGTCGACGGGCCGCAGGCAGGAAAACGTCAGCCCCAGCGGCAGGGCCGCGCCGCGGCGGATGAGGTCGGACTTGTCCAGCGCGCGCAACGGGGTTTCGACGCGCACGGCGCGGCCGGTGGCGGCGGTGAAAGTGCGTTCGAACGCGCGCAGGAATTCGTCGGCGGCGTCGGGGAAGGGATTGCCGCGCAGAAGGCCGATCGACACCGCCTCCGCGCCGACGCTCTGGGCAAGCATGGCCCCCTGAAGCAACAAGGCCAGGTTGCGGCCGGGCAGGTAAACGGCGGCATCGGGAGTGGATTCGTCCGGCGGCGGCACGGCGGCGTCGAGGGCCCAGCGGCTCGCGTAGCCGGGCGGCCAGTCGAAGCGCAATACGGTGAGTGGCGCCAGCGCGCCCGGCGCCAAAGCGTTCGGCGCCCCCCGCCGCGGCCGGAGCGTGTCATCGTCCGTTATGCCGGCCAGCGTCGCCAGAAAACACTCCAGCCAATATTGTTCTGCATCCTCCCACAATCCCCCCTGCCGCACGTATAGGGGATGCACCGCCCGGCCGCCGGCGAGCGCCTCGCCGACCATCACGGCTGAATCCAGCCCCCCGCTGACCAGGCAGACAACCGGTTGGTTCATGGGCGGCACCCGTTGGGGGGGCGGTTACTGGCCGCCCCAGCTTTTGGGATCATCTTTTTCGGGGGGAGCCTCGCCGGGCGGTTCGTCGCGCGCCCGGGCGGCCTTGTCATCCGGGCTCTCGGCGCCGGGTTCCTCTTCCTCGCCGATGTCCTCGTCCATGTCCTCGTCCTCGTCGTCGCTCCAGCGGCTGAGGTAGATTTTAACGATAAAATAAACGGCCGCCACGATGATGAGGATCAGGATCAGGCGAAACCAGAACCGGGCGACATGCGCCGTCTCGCCCTCGGTCTGTTCGGGAACGGCGCGGGGCGTTTCGACACGCGGGCTGGCCGGCAACGGAATTTCCTCGCTCGGTACCTCCTGAAGGACCACGGGGGGCCGGGCCTGGCCCTTGGCCTTGGCGAGGGGCAATTCCATACGCTGGACGAGTTCACTGTTGATCTGGGCGATCTGGGCTGAAATCTGTTTGCTGCTGGCCACGGCGAGGTTGAGGCGCTGGTCGGTCTCCACGCGCAGGTCGGCCAGTTGCTTGTCGAGTTGGGCGATCTTTTCGTTAAGCGCGCTGAGTTGCTGGTTGAGCTTGAGGTTCATCTCCCGCTCGCGATCGGACTGCCGGCTGCCGCAGCCGGTCAGCAGCAGCGCCGCCAGGCCCACAATGAACCACGCCTGAACGAACCCCCGAACAAAGTTGCTCTTCATGATCCTGCTCCTCAGCCCACCGCGCGCACGCGCTGTTTTTTTTTCCCGCTTCATGTCACAGTGATTATAACATCCCGGTCGCTTTCGACAAAGCCAACATCGGCGGATTCACCCCCTCCGGCGCCTCTCCGGAACGGCCAATCCGCGAACCTGCCGGGATCCTTGG
>JAMCWS010000266.1 GCA_023480605.1 bacterium | reverse complement strand
TGCGGGCCGCCGCCAATTCCGCCTGGAGCAATCGTCAACTCCTCATGGTCCAGACCCGCCAGGTGTTCGAGACCGTTTTCGGTCAGCCCTGGGAGCGTCTCGGCCTCGAGCTGATCTACGACGTGACCCACAACATCGCCAAGTTCGAAAGGCACCGGCTGGAGTTCGGCGACGGCGCCGGGACGGGAGAGAAAATCCTATGCGTCCACCGCAAGGGCGCCACGCGCGCCTTCCCCCCCGGCCACCCCGAGATCCCCGCCGCCTATCGCGCCATCGGCCAGCCGGTCATTATTCCCGGCGACATGGGCCGCGGCAGTTGGGTGCTGGTGGGCGCCGAAGGGAGCATGGCCCGCACCTTCGGCACGACCTGCCACGGCGCGGGCCGCATCCTCAGCCGTCACGCCGCCTTGAAGCACGCCCCCGGCAACGCTGTGCTGCGCGACCTGGAAGCGCGCCGGGTGGTCGCCCGCGGCCGCAGCCTGCGCGGCCTGGCCGAAGAACAACCCGAAGCTTACAAGGAAGTTGACCGCGTGGTGAACGTCGTCCATCGCGCCGGCCTCTCCCGCCGCGTCGCCCGCCTGCGGCCCATTGGAGTGATCAAAGGCTGACGCGCGATCAAAGCAGGCGAACGCCCGCGCCCCATTGGGGTGATCAAAGGCTGACGCGCGATCCAAGCAGGCGCCCGCCTGCGCCCCATCGGGGTGATCAAAGGCTGACGCGCGATCAAAGCAGGCGGACGCCCGCGCCCCATTGGAGTGATCAAAGGCTGACGCGCGATCCAAGCAGGCGCCCGCCCGCGCCCCATTGGAGTGATCTAAGGCTGACGCGCGATCCAAGCAGGCGCCCGCCTGCGCCCCATCGGGGTGATCAAAGGCTGACGCGCGATCCAAGCAGGCGCCCGCCCGCGCCCCATTAGGTTAGGGAGTCGTCGATCCCGCCCGCATTGTTATTGACTCCCGGCGGGTCTTTCGGCGACTATCGGCCAAACACGATAGATGTCCGCAATTCGCCTGTTTTCGCAATGAGTAATGGCCTCATTTGCAACGCCCTTTTATTCGCGGGCGGCGCGAAATCAGCGTCTATCCTGAACGGCGGGTTCCATGTCCTGCACGACAATGACCTTGTGACGAGGCGAAACGTTGGCGCCGCCCGGTCCGGATGGTAATTATCCTCAAGTCTGCCCGACCTCAAGCGGCTTCCTCATGAAAACCGAATCCTTTTGGCAAGCCCATGTCGATACCGTCGCCGCCCCATCGGTGACTCCCGCGATCCGGCCTGCCACGAACTCCGGCTGGGTGATGTTGGGGGGGCTGATGCTTCTGGCCGTCGCGATGCGTTTATTTCGCCTCGATGCCCGCGGCTTCTGGACCGATGAATTTTGGACATTGGAAGCCATCGGCCTGCCGGTGCGCGACCTGGTCGGCCAGAGGCTGGCGCACGGCCATTTCCCCACGTATTTCATACTGCTCAAATTCTGGAGTGCGTTGTTCGGCCAGAGCGAATGCGCGCTGCGCGGCTTTTCGCTTCTGCTCAACGTGGCCTCGGTTCCGTTGATTTTTTGGGCGGCCCGCCGCGCCTGGAGCGAGCGTTGCGCCCTTTGGGCCGCCCTGTTCTATGTCTGCCACGAGCGCTCCCTGTGGGCGGCCCAGGAGGCACGGCCTTATGGATTGATCATGCTGGCGGCCGCGGCGTCCATGCACGCACTCTTGACCGCGATCGAGAGCGGCCGTCGCCGCTGGCGGTTGGCCTACGCCGCCTGGACGATGCTCGGCCTGTTCACCCATGTCCTCTATTCCTGCATCTACCTGGCGCAACTCGGGGTGGTCGGCGTTTGGCTGACGCGTCGGCGCGGACGCCGCGTTTGGGCGGCGTGTCTCCTTGGACCCGGCCTGGTCGTCCTGCCGGCGTTGGGCGTTCTACAGGTTCTCTCCCGCCAGGCCGCCAGCAGGCAACTGGAAATACCCCAAGGCCTTTATCCGCTTGGCGACTGGTGTAAAGGCCTTCTTGAAATCTTCTGGGGCCAATACGAGATGTTTGCCGCCGACTTGAAATACCTCATGTTTCCCGCCATCGCTATGCTGGTGACTCTGGCCTGGCGCGCCCGGTCGTGCCGGACGGCCGCCTTCGCCTTCGTGTCCGGGCGCGCGTCCCATGCGCCTTGTTTTGCGCTCTTTGCCGCCTGGGGGCTGTCCTGTCTGGTCGGCGTCGGCCTGTCCGCACTGATTATCGGCGCGGCCGATGCCAAGCGTTATATTTCGCCCGGCCTCGGCGGCGCCACGTTGCTCATGGGCCTGGCGGTCGGCGCCCTCGACCATCCCCTCCGCCGCCGGGCGTTGGCAAGCGCCTGCTTGGCGCTCCTCATCCTGCCCGACTTCGGCCTGTATCGCTGGCCGGGCCACCAGGTGCGCGAGGCCATCCGCTTCGTGGCCGGCCATCGCCGGCCCAACGAGCCCGTTCTGATCTGCAAAGAAACCGTGAGCCGAACCATGGCGGAATACTATGGGCTGGGGGTGGAGCCGGTTCCCGTTCCCCAAAACGAGACGGATCCGGAAATGTTGCGCCAACTGGTCGCGCGCACCGTCGGCCAGGTAAACGGTTTCTGGCTGATCCTTTACAAGGAGGGTAAAAGCCCGGTCTTTGAAGTGGTGGAACAATGGCGCCAGCCCGGTTTCCGGAAGATCGCGGATCGGAAACTCAACCAGGTCCGACTTTGCGGTTATCGCCGGGTCGGGGATTGACATATATAGATTGGGCGCTGTTCGTAATACTAACCTTCAGTTTCCTGCTCTGGCACAAAGATTTTTCAGGGAACTCCAGTGGAATAAACATTGCCGACTTTTTCCCTTGGTGGCCCTTCGTGTGTCCTTCGTGATTCTTCACCGGGAATTCGATTTTAGGCTTTTAGTTGCGGCTCCGCCGCGTTAAGTGTATTCGTGGCTAAATCGCCTATTTCGATGAGAGGCTGCCGCCGATGAATGACCGCGAACGATTCCTGGCCTGGATGCTGGGCGAACCGGCCGACCGGCCGCCATTCTGGCTCATGTGGGGCCCATGGGGCACCACCTGGGCGCGCTGGGTGAAGGAGGGCAAACCCGCCGAGGTGACCGACCACCGCTCCTTCATGCAGCCCGACCAGCCCCCGCTGGCTGTGCCGGTCAACTGCGGCCCCTGCCCCCGCATCCAGCCGCGGGTGCTGGCCGACGAGGGCGATTATGTCGTCATCACGGACGGCTGGGGCATCCGGCGCCGCGATTACAAGGGGGGCGTGTCGATGTCGGAATTCCTCGAATTCCCGGTGAAGAATCGCGCCGACTGGGAAACATTCCGCGACAGTCGCCTCGATCCCGATCACCCCGACCGCCTCTCCGGCGACTGGCTCCAGCGCGGGCGCGATTGGATGGCCAGGGGATGGCCCATCCAACTCGGTTATTTTCCCGACGTGGGGATTTTTGGCTCCGTTCGTTGGATGCTGGGCGACGAGGAATGCCTGATGGCCTTTTACACGCAGCCCGACATCGTGCACGAGATGATGGAGCGGATGACCGACATTTACCTGACCGTCTTCGAAAAGGTGGTGCGGGCCGGGTTGCAAATCGACGTCATCCACATCTGGGAGGACATGTGCGGCCGCAACGGCCCCCTCATCGGCCCGGCCCTGTTCGACGAATTCATGGCCCCCTGCTACCGGCGGATCGAGGCCTTCGCCGCCGCCCACGGCATCCAACGAACGGAGCCAAAAAT
>JAMCWS010000106.1 GCA_023480605.1 bacterium | reverse complement strand
CCGATCTTTGCGTTGTTTTTCATGCTGAGTTCGGGCATGCGGGAAGCCTCCACGGGGGGATTGGCGCCGGGCGCGCCTGCCGGAACGGCCGGGGCGGCGCGGCCGCCGCCCATCGCCACGGCCAACAACGCAATCGCAATAAGAAGGACTCGTTTCATCGGGGATCCTCGCGAAGCCGTGATGAGGGCGGGAGCGGTGGTCCGGCTCCCCTGCCAGGAATTATATACATTGCGGATATCGGGACTGGCGCGAGATGCCGCCGGTTTGCCCCAAACGCAAAAAAACCCGCTTGGCTTGCCCGCCGGACCATGATTCAATGGGAGCGCGCCAACAAGAGCCCCCGGGGCTCGAATGCAAGGGAGAGAAACATGTCGCTTTACGTCAACGGGGAAAAGGTCGACGACCAACGGATCGACGAAGAGATGGAACGCCTCCGGCCGCAGTATCGCAAGTTCGCCGAAGCCGGCAAAGTGCCCGACGAGAAAGACGGACAACTCCGCGAATGGTCGCGCGAAAACGTCATCGAGCGGGTGCTGATGAACCAGGTGGCCCAACGCGACCCGGAACCGCTGACGGCCGAAAGGATCGACGAGACCTTCGCCCAGATCCTCGAGCAGCACGGCGGGCGTGAGAAATTCGCCGAAAAGTTCGGCTTGACCGCCGAAAACGAAGGCGACTTTAAGAAAGACGTCGAACGGCGCCTGCGTTTCGAGCGCCTCGTCGAGCGGATTACCGCCGCTGCCGGCGACCCGCCCGATGACGAGGTAAAAAAATACTACGAGGAAAATATCGACCGGTTCACGGTGCCCGAAATGGTGCGCGCGGCCCATATCGTCAAGCATCCCCGCCCCGGTTGGGACGAACAGAAGGTCCAGGAGGAGTTGCAGGGGATCCTGGCCGAAATTCGCGGGAAAGACAATTTCGAGGAAATGGCCGCCAAGCATTCCGAGTGCGCCGACAACGCCGGCGATCTCGGTTACTTCCCGCGCGGCGAAATGGTTCAGTCCTTCGAAGACGTCGTCTTCGTCATGCAACCCGGCGAGGTGAGCGACGTCTTCCGCACCGAATTCGGCTGGCACATCGTCAAGGTCAAAGACCGACGCCCAACCCGCCCCTACGCACTCGACGAGGTGCGCAAATCCATCGTGAAGGAACTGATGGAGCGGCGCCGCCAAAAGGCCATCGAGGACTTCCTCGACGCCGAGCGCGAAAAGGCGACGATCGAAGACAAGTAGAGCCGCGGCATGGAAAAAATCATCGTCATCGGCGGCGGGGCCGCCGGCCTGATGGCGGCGATCATGGCCGCCCGACGCCTCGGCGCCGGCGACGGCATCCTCATTCTTGAACACATGAAGCGCGTCGGCCGCAAGCTGCTGGCCACCGGCAACGGCCGCTGCAACCTGACCAATCTGAACCTCGACCCCGGTCATTATCACGGCACGCACCCGAAGTTCGCCCAAGCCGCGCTTCGCCAGTTCGGCCTCGACAAAACCCTCGCTTTTTTCGAGGAACTGGGCATCGCCCCGCGCGTCGAGGAGGGGGGAAAAATTTTTCCCGCCTCGGGCCAGGCGTCGAGCGTGCTCGACGTGCTGCGCTACGAGGTCGAGGAACGCGGCATCCGGGTGGAACTCGACACGCGTGTCACCGAAGTGACCCGGCTTGAGGAGGGTGGCGTGCGATGCCTCGCGACCGACAGTCGGGCTTTCGAGGCCGCGCGCGTCATCGTGGCCACCGGCGGCAAATCGGCTCCCAACCTGGGGTCCAACGGCAGCGGCTTCAAGATCGCCGAGCGACTTGGCCACCGGATCGTCGAGCCCTTCCCGGCGCTGGTGCAATTGCGCCTGGCCGAATCGGCCGGCCGTCCCTTCCTGCGGCAACTCCACGGCGTGCGCGTCGACGGCGCGGTCGAGGTGATCTTTGAGGATGCCGCGAAGACGGACGGAGGCGAATCGGCGCTCTCCGCCGAAAACGCGGCAACGGAAGCGACGGCGGGGAAAACGGCCGCGGACGGCGCCGCCGGTCCAGGGGAGGCCGCCGCCGGTGAATTGCTTTTCACCGATTACGGCATCTCGGGCCTGCCGGTGATGCAGGTCAGCCGGCGGGTATCGCCGCTGGCGCGGGCGCTGGCGCAAAGCGCCGCGACGGCCTGGCTCAAGATCGACCTGTTCCCGGCGCTGGCCGCGCCCGACCTTGCACGTCTGATCGCGGCGCGCATCGCCCGCAATCCGCGCAAACCCGTCGAGTTCAGTTTTATCGGCCTGCTGCACAAGCGCCTTATCGGCGTCCTGCTGCGCGAGGCGGGCGTCGAAGATCCTTCGCTCCCGTGCGGCGGCCTCGCGCCGGGCCGGGTGCGGGCGATCGCCGCGCGCCTCAAGGACTGGCGCCTGCGCTGCGTCGGGACGCAGTCGTGGATGACTTCGCAGGTGACGGCCGGCGGAGTCGACGTGAGGCAGGTCGACCGCCGCACGATGGAATCTCAAATCGTTCCCGGCCTTTTTTTCGCGGGCGAGGTGCTCGACATCGACGGCGACTGCGGTGGTTACAACCTGCAGTGGGCCTGGTCCTCGGGCGCCGTCGCCGGCCTCCACGCCGCAGGATGAACGGATTAACGCCGCGCTGCCAATCGTCGTACCGCGACAATGTATATAGACACACCACCAATCGCTTCCCCCAATGGTGACGCGTGTCCTTTTGCGTTATAGGGCATTCCGTGATAAAATCGAGGTGATAGAAAGGGGGAGAAATTCGGTGAATGCAATCCTCCGCAGTCGCCGCCCAAAAACGCTGCTGGCGCGCCTTATTGTACCCTTCTGCATCGCCAGTGTCGGATTGATCCTGGCGGCCGGATGCCAGGGAACCGGAGGTCGGGCGGCGGATCCCGAGTCGCGCCCCGCGCGCCCGGCAGATCGAACAACCGCCCGCCCCGTCGCCGCGAACCAAGGAGAGTCCGCCATGACAGACAAGGTTGTCAAGACCGAAGCCGAATGGAAGGCCGCCCTCACGCCCGAGCAATATCACGTGATGTGCGAATGCGGAACAGAGCCGCCCTTCAAGAACAGGTATTGGAACGAAAAAACCCCAGGAATATATCGCTGCGCGGCGTGCGGACAGCCTCTTTTCAGCTCCGACGCCAAGTACGATTCGGGCACGGGCTGGCCCAGTTACTGGAAACCGATCTCCGAGGACGCCGTCACAACGCGGGCCGATCTGAGTGGATTCATGACGCGCACCGAAGTGCTTTGCAGCCGCTGCGGCGGGCACCTGGGTCACGTTTTCGACGACGGCCCCGCGCCGACCGGCCTGCGTTATTGCATCAACTCCGCCGCGCTCAAACTCGACACCAACGCCCAGCCGGTCGCGGCGGTTCCGTCGGCCGACACCGCGGCGAAAAAAAGCCATTGATCGTTGACGGCCCCGTCCGCCGGGACACCGGAGCGGCACGGCCGGTACGCCGGCTTTTAGAGTTTCCCCTTGGTCGAAAGAACACCCTGGATGGCGGGGTCGATGCGAACCGCCGCGCCCAGCGCGCGGGCGGTGGCCTTGAACAACGCCTCGATGATGTGGTGGGCATTGGTGCCGTAATGAAGGCGCAGGTGGAGCGTCAAACCCGCGCTCATCGCCAGGGCGCGAAAAAAATCCTCGGTCAGTTCGATGTCGAACTCGCCGACCTTGCCGCGCGGCAGCGCGACGCGGAATTCCAGGTGCGGACGGCCGCAAAAATCCAGCACGCATTCGGCCAGCATCCCAATA
>JAMCWS010000215.1:1012-3770 GCA_023480605.1 bacterium | reverse complement strand
CCCGCATCGAGACGGCAGCCGGGCATCCGCAGGCCATCGCCTCGAGCACGGGCATGCCGAACCCCTCGTAAACCGACGGCAGGACGAAACCCAGCGCCTGCCGGTAAAGGGGCGGCAACACGTCGTCGGGCAGGTAGCCGGTCATGATGACCTTGTCGCCCAGGCCCGCCTCGGCGAGGCGTTGTTGCATGACCTTGATGCCCCAGCCGGGTTGCCCGGTGATGACCAAGTTGGGCGGATTCTGACCGGCGGCGCCGAGGATCTGGCGGACGCGGGCATAGGCCTCGACCAGGGTGATCAGGTTCTTGCGCGGCTCGACCGTGGCCACGCACAGCAGGTAGGGGCGCCTGATGCCCTGGCGTTCGATGCGGGCGACGTCGTCGGGTTGGGGGGAGGGGTTGAACTGCGTCGCTTCGATCCCTTGGGGAACCACCGTAATCTGATCCGGGGATAGGCCGTAAAACTTGACCAGTTCGTCGCGCGTGAACCGGGAAACGGCGATGATATGGTCCATGCGGGGTAGTCCGGCCGGAAACGTCTGGGCGAAGTAGCCCCCGCCGAACGGCTCCACGTGCTGCGGCGCGTATTGAAAGTAAAGGTCGTGAACGGTGATGATCCGCCGGGCCGCGCGCACGACTGGTATGTAACTGGCGGGCGAATGCACCAGTTCGACGGGGCCGACCAGCCGTTCGATGGGCGGCCAGCGCAGATGCTGCCAGGCGCGCAGCAGGGCCCGCCCCGGCCAGTGGCGGTGATGTACCTGGAAGCGGGGAGAGCCTACCCAAAGGTCGCCGGAGGGGATGGGAAGGCGGGACGAATTGACCAGAATGGCCGCCGGGGCCCACTCCGCCGGCCACTCGTTCGCCAAGGCGTTGAGCAGCTCCGCCGTCGCCCGGCCGATGCCCGTACGCTGGCCGACGACCGACGAGGCGTCGATGGCGATACGCGGCGAACTGGCGTCGGGTCGTGCCATGGTGGAGATGGGTCGGCCTTCCCGGGTCGTTCAGGATTTACTCTTCGGCCGAATCTTCGAATTTCTCCGGAACCGGCACCACGTGGCCGGGGTAGGAGCAGGTCGGCAACTGGCCGATCGGGTTGACGGAATATTTCCCCCCTGCCGGACAAATCGGTCGGCGTTTTAGATTTTTACCGTCCTTGAACAACAAATCGAATGAGCAGGGCGCGCCGGATTTCAACTGCTGATCGAGCGCATATTGCTCCTTGGCGCACTCGATTCGCACCAGGTTTTCGATACAATCCCGGCGCATGTCATCACGTTGCATCCGGCGAATGCCCGGGAACGAAATCAGAACCATGCCGGCGAAAATGAGCAAGCCAAGCGCCAGCGTAAACCAAACGATCCCCCGGCGGGGATGGGCATCGAATCGCATCTCAAAGCCGCCTCCGAGGCTGCACTAAGATAACACACCGGCAGACGGGAGATTGTCAACGGCGGATTCGTGCCCCAGGCTCGCAGGACTCCTCTATCGGATTTTAAAGATGGTGTCATGCCGGATAGAAGACCAACTCCGTATTTCCGTGCTCATGTTCGTGATCGTGATCGTGATCGTGATCGTAATCGTGATCGTAATCGTGATCGCCGAAATATCGTTCGGCTTCATGCGCGTTCACCGCATTGTCGGCTTGATTTTGCGTATTTCGCCGCGATAACGCGAGGCGCCCACGCAACGCGCCATGTCCGCGGCGGGCTGGGGGAATCCCAGGGAGGTGCTTTATCGTTTCCATCCCGGCGCTTTTTTCTCTATGATGCCGACTGCGTTGCCGCCGGCCCTCAGGCCGCGCCGGCAACGACGATCGCCACGTCAAGGGGAACATCCGCCGACCGTGTGGCTCGTGCTTTACATCGTGGGGATGCAATGGACCCTGGCCGCCCTGGGGCTGTCGATTGTCTGGCATGGTTCGTTGCATCGCTCGTTGCGTTCGCCGCTGGCCGCCCTGGGTTCGGCCGCCGCCTTTTCGTGCGCGATGGCGGCGCTGGCGCGCTGGCGGGTTTGGGGCGCCGGCGCCACCGCCTACTTCCTGGGCGTGGCGTCCATTGCGTGGCTCTTCGCCGCCGCGCACGCCGCTTCATGCCGCCGCGCGCGCCTGGTGCCCGTCCGGGTGGGCTGGCTCGATTTCCCTTGGCCGGCCGGCCTGGGCGTGATCGAGCTGACGATGCTCGTGGTGGCCTCGCGCTACCTCGGCGAGGTCTTCGTTTACTTGCGACTGGGCGGCCACGCCGTTCCGACCATCCCCTCACGGCTGCTCGCGCTGGCCCTTGGCGTTCAAGCGGGTGCCGGAGGATTCCTGGCGCTGACGATCGCGTGGGGCGCCCGTCACGCCTCGCGCCTGGTGACCGCCGCCGACGGCGACAAAGACGCCGCCCAACATTACGTCATCGGACAGGCCCTTAAATGGGTCTTGACGGCCCTTGTCGTCCGGCTCATGACAATCGGCTTTTCGCTCCTCATCCTCGCCGCCTTCGATCCTTTCGGTTATCGCCATGCTCTGCTGGGCCTGATCGAAGCCGGCTCGACGTTGATCATGACGCGGCTGCTGCTCGGGATCGTCCTGCCGTTGTTCCTGCTGGCCATCGGGGGGATGGCCCTGGGCGAGGGGGGCGCGCGCATGGCCGCCCTGCAATTCCTGCCGATGGTCTTCCTCGTGCTGTTCGGTGAAATCTGCGCCGCCGCCCTCACCATCGGCAACTGGGGGATCGCGTTCTGACTGCGCGCTCGCGGCCCGACATATGTCCCGC
>JAMCWS010000215.1:0-1002 GCA_023480605.1 bacterium | reverse complement strand
GCGCGTTTGCCGAATGAAAAACCACGATATTTGGGATTCATTAAGCATACCGACATTCCGCCGGTCCGTTATTGACTCCGCCGTGCGGCACCCGTTAGGATTGATTTTTTCACTCGACCCGCGTTGCTCCCGACGTTCGTTGAACAGTGGTTCGACGCAACCAGGGAACACGACGACGGCATTCTCAATCCGTCGCCGATCGCGGCGTCGGCCTGGCCATCGCCAATCCGTGAGCAAACGGCGCCGGTAGATGGAACCGGCGCGACCATTTTGCAGGCGGGTCATTAGAGAAAAATGTGCCGATTGGCCCCTTCGCGTCGTAAATATATATAGAGGATAGTGGATTTCGACGGCAGCCATACGGCCTCAACACCAAGGGTCAGGGCAACTGATGAACTCATCCGAGCACGAACCCGTCTTACCGGCGTCCGAAGGGGCCTGCCCAAAGCCGGCGGCGCGAGCACTCGACCGGATGCGTGGCTCCCGGGGAACATGGGCCATCCTTGGCCTCACGCTGGCCCTTTCGGCCGCCGCCGTGGCGACCGACTGGAATCGCCCCGCGGGTGTTCATCCGCTGGGGCGGGCGCTGGCGCTCAATCCCGGCGGCGGCGCCTGGCAATATTTGACCTATGCCTTCGTTCACCTCCCGCCCGGCCGCGGGCTGTCCGGCCTGTTAATCCTCGTCCTTCACCTGGGAGCCAACCTGGCGCTGCTGGCCGTCATTGCTCCGCCGCTTGAACGGCGGTTGGGCGTCTTGGGCATCTGGGCGGTTTACGCCGTGGCGGCCGTCGGCGGCGGCCTTTGCCACCGTTACGCCACCTCCCTGCCCCAATTGACACTGGCGGGGGGATGCGGCGCCATTTGCGGCCTTGCCGCCGCCGGGCTGGTCTTGGCGCCAGCCGAATGGCGTCGCGGCCTGGCGCTGCTGGCGGCCGTGCCCGCGGCGGGCGGACTCGTCGCCGCGCTGACCGCGCGGCTCGGGATGCCGATCGATCCTAACTT
>JAMCWS010000372.1:2729-3776 GCA_023480605.1 bacterium | reverse complement strand
GGCCCATGTCGGGTAGAAAAACTTCGGCGCCCTCCCCGCGCACGCCCGCCTCGATTACCAGCCGAACGGCTTCGGGAATGGTCATGAAATAACGCGTGGCCTCGGGGTGGGTCACGGTAACCGGCCCGCCCTCGGCGATCTGGCGGCGGAAAAGCGGGATGATCGAGCCCCGGCTGCCCAGCACGTTGCCAAACCGCACCGCGATGAAGCGGGTCCCCCCCCGCGCGTTGAGCGTGCTGACCAACATCTCGGCGATCCGCTTGCTGGCGCCCATCACCCCGCGCGGGCGGACGGCCTTGTCGGTTGAAATGAGGATGAAACGCTCGACGCCGGCCGCGAGGGCCGCCTCGGCGACCACCCGCGTGCCCAGCACGTTGTTCTTGACCGCCTCGGCCGGCTGCGCCTCCATAAAATGCACGTGTTTATGGGCAGCGGCGTGGAAAACCACCTCGGGCCGCAGCCGCGCCAGCAGGAGGCGGATAAGGCTCTCGTCGCGTATGTTGCCGATGACGACGTCGAGGCCCACCCCCAGCGCCGCCGCCTGCGGGGCCAGTTCCTGCTGGATGTCCCAGAGGCTGTTTTCGCCCCGTCCCAGCATGACCAGCCGCGCCGGGGTGTGTTCGAGCACCTGGCGGCACAACTCCGCGCCGATCGACCCGCCGGCGCCCGTCACCAGCACGCGCCGCCCGCGCAACCCGGCCGCGCCCGCCTCGCTGGCCAGACGCACGGGCGGGCGGCCCAGCAGGTCCTCGATCTCGACCGGCCGCATCTGGCTGACGTGCACGTGGCCGCCCATGACCTGTCCCAACGCGGGGACGATCTTGAATTCCAGTCGCGCGCGGCGGCAATGGTCCACCAGGCCGCGCAGCAGCGCCGGCGTCGGCTTCGGCAGGGCGATCACCACCATCTGGACGCCATAATCCCCCGTCAGGCGTTCGATGTCTTCCAACCCGCCGGCCACCTTGATGCCGTGAATCCGACGGCCGCGCAAACGGGGATCGATGTCGGCGAAAGCCACCGGCCGGTAACGGTCACGGTGGTTGCGCA
>JAMCWS010000372.1:0-2719 GCA_023480605.1 bacterium | reverse complement strand
GCCTGCCCCCCCTCGCGCCCGGCGCCGACGATCAGCACCCGGCGCGCCGCACCCGGCCGCCAGCCCGCCAGCGTCTCGACCACCATCCGCCGCCCAACGCGCACCAAGGCCACCCCCGCCACCGACAGGAGCGCGTCGATAACGACCACGCCCCACGGAACGCGCAGGATGTGCCCGGCGTCGTGCATCGGATAGCCGTTCAGGTGGGGAATATAATTGCTCAACACATTGAAGGCGGCCAGAAGGAGCGTGCCCGCCAGGCACGCCATCGCCGAGCGGGTCAGTTCGTAAAAGCCCGCGTAGCGCGAAATGCCGGCGTAAAGCCCCAGAACCGCGAGCATCGCCAGGCGAACCGCCACCAACGGCACGACTATGTAGAGGTATTGATTATGGTAGACCGCGCTGAAACGCTGGGGTTCGAAGTTGAATCCCACTTCGTAGGCCAGGCCCGGAGCCAGCGCCAGCACGGCCGAGTCGAGCGCCAGCAGGCCCGCCTTGCGCAGCCTGGGGTGGCGGCCCACAAGGCCGGCGGGCTCCGCGGCCGCCGGACGAGCGGCGGCGGTGGAGGCGGCGGGCGCGGGGGTCTGGCGCTCAACGCTCATGGTTGCTTACGATAAACCGCCCCGCCCCGCCATGCAAGCCGGATGCGTCGGGCCGCCGGGCGCCAGGTCCGTCCAGCCGTTTTCTTCGGCATCCTCGATGCTACTAACCTTCGGTTTCTGGCCCCGGCGTAATATTTTTTCGGGAACTTGACTGGATTCAGCATTGCCGGCTGCCTACTTGGCGGTCCTTCGCTTGTTCTTTGCGGTTCTTTGCGTAGCGATGCTTTTTGATACCAAGTTGAAGCTGGTACTCCAAACAGGATTATGGGCATTTTGGTCGCGACTCCGCCGCGCTGTGCCTCGGTGTGTATAATTCGAGTCTTCGCGCTTTCCGGGAATCGCGGAGATTCGATCGTGAACACTGGAAACACGGAGAGATGTGATTGATCATTTATCTTCGTGCCTTTGCGAGATGAATGCCAAGCTGAAGCTTGTACTTTATATGGGTTTTCCCACATTTGACTGCGCAATGGCATCAAAGATATGATTGCCTTCGCGCCTGCGCGTATGAGCGATTCAGTTTGGATGACGATGTTTGATCGACAAGCCGAGACGGCGGGTCCGGCCCGGGCGCCGCCGCGGCCCCGCTCGGATCAGCGAGGAGCCGAAGATGAGAACGATATCGCTGTTCATTGCCGCCGCCATGCTGCTGGCGCGCCCCGCGATTTGCGTCGACCGCCCCGGCCCCTGGGATAACGATGTGATCGTCTATCGCGTCGTGGAGCGTGGCGTTCCTGAGAAGCTGGCCGCATTCGAGCGTGCCGGCGTGCCGACGGCCGCGCGCCTCGCCGACGGCCGCCTCATCGCCGCGCACCAGCACTTCCCGGCCGACGATCCGGCCGGATTCGACAAGGTGGCCGTCCGGTTTTCGGCCGACGAGGGGACGAACTGGACGGCCCCGCGCGTCATTGGCGTCGAAGGCCTGGCCGAAGGCATGCGCTTCCCGTTCGATCCCACGCTGGCGCCGCTGCCCGACGGCCGCGTGCGGCTCTATTTCACCTCGGTCGACCGCCGGGCGGGCGGCGCGGCGCGGCCCGCCATCTACTCGGCGATATCTAGCGACGGCCTCGCTTATCGCATCGAGCCCGGCGTGCGGTTCGGCGTCGAGGGCCGGCCGGTCATCGACTGTGCCGTCGCGATCCACCAAGGCGTCTTTCATCTCTATGCTCCCGACAACGGCGTCGACGGCCCGCCCGGCGTGCCGATGGGCATGGCGCCGGGCGGGCGGCGTCCGGGGCCGGCGGCCGGCGGCCCGCGCGAAGGGGTCGGTTACCACGCCACCAGTTCGGACGGTCTGACGTTCACGCGGGTCGATGACGTGCGCATCGAGGGGCGCCGGCGCTGGCTGGGTAATGCGCTATCCGCCGGCGGCGCGATCATGTTTTTCGGCACCGGCGATCCCGGCGTGCCGGGCGGGCCGAATCCCGCCTTCGGTCCGCCCCGCGCGCCCGGCGGGGTCTGGAGGGCGGCCAGCATCGACGGCGCCCGGTGGACCGTCGACGACGCCTTTCCGGCGGTGCCGGGGGCCGATCCGGGTGCGGTTCAACTCAGGGACGGAAGCTGGCTCCTCATCGTGACCGGCCCGCCGCGCCCCGGCACGCCCAGCGCCCGCCGCCCCGCCCCCCCGCCGCGGTGAGAAAAAGACCCGGCCGAGAGAATTGACAAGATACCCGTTCCGTGCTCACTTGTTGGGCGAATGAGACGCATTATGCCGGAAGGGGATCGAAAAAAGGCGATGGGGTCGAAAAAATTACGCAACCGGATGAAACCGAGCCACTATAACCGCGAGGAAGCGCTCCGGCGCCTGGCCGATTCTTTTGCCCGCCGGCACCCGGATGTCACGATCGAGTCGGTGATACAAGAGGAAAACAAGCTTTCGGCGGCCATTATCGATGTGGCCCAACCCCTGCTTGACGAAGCCGACACGCCCGCTGAAAAAAAGACGTTCTCTCTCTGGCCGTCATTTCATGGATGGCATCCGTCATGCCCGACGACCCTACCAAGCAATTAAAGACCGAGATGTTGAATGATACAATATCGGATCTCGATGTACGCGCCATATTCGATTCAATCATCGAATTGATGATTGCGCGCAAAAACATACTGTACCCCCATGA
>JAMCWS010000194.1 GCA_023480605.1 bacterium | reverse complement strand
CTGCGCCAGACTCCCGAGGCCGTCGTGCGCGCCGCGGCCGAAGAAGATGTCGCTTTCGTCGGCATCTCGATGCTTTCGGGCGCCCATATGACCCTGGTGCCCCGGGTGCTCGACCTGCTCAAGGCCGAGGGGTTGGCCGGCGAGGTGGAGGTGTTCCTGGGCGGCATCGTCCCCAACGAGGACGCCGAGGCTCTGATCAAAATGGGCGTTGCCAAGGTTTTCGGCCCCGGCACGCCGCTTGATCAGACACGCGATTACATCCGCGAACGCTGGGCCGCGCGCCGGAAGGCCGCCTGACAATGGATTCCCCGACCCCTCTCCTGCCGATAAAAGACGAGGCGCTGGCCGAGGCGTTTCGGCACGGCAGCCGTCGCGCCCTGGCGCGCATCATCACCCGGCTCGATAATGGCGAGGATCCTTCACCCTGGCTCCAGGCGCTCGAGAAGCCCGAAGTTGCCGGGGCGCCGAACGCGGCGCTGGCGCCGCGCGTCATCGGCATCACCGGCCCGCCGGGCGCGGGCAAGTCCAGCCTGATCGGTTGCCTCATCCCCGTCATCCGCCGGCGCGGCCTGACGGTGGCCGTTCTGGCCGTGGACCCCGAAAGCCCTTACACCGGCGGCGCCATCCTGGGCGACCGCATTCGGATGGGCCGTCACGCGACCGGCGACCCGGGTGTCTATATCCGCTCGCTATCTACGCGTGGCTCGGCGGGGGGGCTGTCGCGCTCAACCCGCTCGATCTGCCGCCTGGTGGCCGCATTCGGTTTCGACCTTATTCTGCTGGAGACGGTTGGGGCCGGCCAGGCCGAGTTGTCGGTCATGGACGCCGCCGACGTCGTCCTGCTGGTGCTGGTGCCCGGCACGGGCGATTCGATCCAATGGGAAAAAGCCGGCCAAGTGGAGATCGCCGACGTTTTCGCCCTCAACAAGGCCGACCTGCCCGGTATCGATGCGCTCGAAAGCGCCCTGCGCTCGGCGCTGGACCACGGTTTCGTTTCCCCGTGCCCCCCCGAGGCCGGTCACGAGGCGCCGGCCGCGCCAACCTTGGCCGCGTCGCCCGCCGGCCGCCACTCGCTCTGGGACGGCCTGCCGCCCATCGTGCGCACCGTCGGCAACGAAGGCGAAGGGGTGGACGAGTTACTCGACCATCTGCAGGCCGGACTGAAGCGGGTGGCCGAGCGGCCGGGTCTGTGGCGCAGCCCCGTCCGCCGCCGCCTGCGCGCGGGCCTGGAAGAGGAATTCGAGCGCCGCATGCGGCTCATGTCCGCCGAACACGGACCCATCGAAGAACTAACCGAAAAGGTGCGCACGGGCGAACTGACGCTGGAGGAGGCGATCCAGGCCGGCTGGCGACAACTGGATATGTAAGGTGGATTAAAATTCCTGGGAACGGCGTTTGAAACGAACCACGGAGGCACGGAGACACTGAGAACTTAAAACGTGGTCGAAGCAACCCAGCATGCCACCGCTCCTTTTCGTGATCTTTCGTGTGATTTCGTGGCTAAACCGCTGTTCTTTACATAAGACGATCTGGCAATACGAGGAGATATCAAGCGCAATGAGCGATATGCTGAACCAAGCGCGCAAGCAGTGGGAAGACAAGGAGCTGGCCAAGGTGACCGCGAAGGCGCCGTTGAACCCCAAGGGCGCCCTCACCGACAGCCTGATCGAAATGCCGATCCTGGCCACCCCGGCCGACGTGTACGGCGACGCGGTCGACGGCGTCGTCGAGAATACCTACCTCGACAAAGTCGGCTTCCCGGGACGCTATCCCTTCACGCGCGGGCCGTATTCGACCATGCACCGCGGCCGCCCCTGGACGATGCGCCAATACGCCGGCTTCGGCAGCGCCGCCCAGACCAACGCCCGCTGGAAAAAGCTCCTCGAACTGGGCCAGACCGGCCTCTCGACCGCCTTCGATCTGCCCACCCAGCTTGGCCTCGACAGCGACAATCCCGAGTGCCTCGGCGAAGTCGGCCGCACCGGCGTCGCCGTCGATTCGCTGGCCGACATGGAGCGCCTGTTCGACGGCATCCCGATGGGCAAGACTTCGACCTCGATGACGATCAACGCCCCGACGATCACCATCCTCGCGATGTTTGTCGCGGTGGCCGAAAAGCAGGGCGTGCCGGTCGCCGAACTGCGCGGCACGGTCCAAAACGACATCCTCAAGGAATACGCCGCGCGCAAGGCGTTCATCTTCCCGGTCGAGCCCAGCATGCGGCTGACGGTCGACGTGTGCGAGTGGGCAACCAAGCACATGCCTCATTTCAACACGATCTCGATATCCGGCTACCACATCCGCGAGGCCGGCTCGACGGCGCCGCAGGAGATCGCCTTCACCTTGTCCAACGCCATCGCCTACATGGACGCGGCCCGCGCGCGCGGCCTTGACCTGGCCGAGTTCGCCCGGCCGTTGTCGTTTTTTTTCCAGGCCAACGTCGACTTGTTCGAGGAGGTGGCCAAGTTTCGCGCCGCGCGGCGCATGTGGGCGCGGATCGTCAAGGAGCGCTTCGGCATCGCCGACCCCAAGTCCCAGCTCCTGCGCTTCCACACGCAGACGGGCGGCTCGACTCTCCAGGCGCAGGAGATCGACAACAACATCGTGCGCACGGCCATCTCGGCCCTGGCGGCGGTGATGGGCGGCACGCAATCGCTCCACACCAACAGCCGCGATGAAGCCCTCAGCCTGCCCAGCGAAATTTCGGCCCGCACGGCCCTGCGCAGCCAGCAGATCATCGCTTACGAGTCGGGCGTCACCCGCTCGATCGACCCGCTGGCCGGCAGTTACCTGGTCGAGTGGCTCACCGACAGAATCGAGGCGGAAGCCCACACGAAAGATCACGAGATCGACCGGCGCGGCGGCTCGGTGCAGGCCATCCGCACCGGCTGGATGCAGCGCGAGATCGAGAACAGCGCCTACCAGTTCCAGAAGCGCGTCGACTCGGGCGAGCGCAAGCTGGTGGGCGTCGAGCCGGGGCGCGACCCCGATCCGATCGACAAGAGCGGCTATAAGTTCGACCCGCAGTGGGAGGTCGACCAGGTGAGGCGCCTGAAAGACCTGCGCGCCAAACGTGACAACGCCGCCGTCACGAAGCACCTGGCGCAAATCACCGATGCCGCCCGCGGCGCCGACAACCTGATGCCTTGCGTAATCGACGCCGTCAAGGCTTACGCCACCGAAGGCGAGATCACGGCCGCGATGGAGCGGGTTTTCGGAAGGCACCAGGAGTGAATAAGAGAAAACTGAATGGGACCGATGGGACCCATGGGACGCATTAGACGGAAAACGCGAAACGCCAGGCCTCACTCATATCATAGGTCTCATCATTCCCGTCAGTTCCATTTGTCCCATCAGTCCCATAGGTCCCATAAGTCCCAAATCTCCAAGAACCCTTCGCCCATGACCACCGACGCCCCCATCGTCACTCCCCTTGATCCGCCTTGGCGTGAAGTGCGGTTTTTCACATCGCTCGACTCGACGCAGGCCGAAGCCCTGCGGCGCACGGCGATGGGCGAAAACATGCGGGGAGTGGCGATCCAGTCCGAGCTTCAGACACGCGGACGAGGGCGGCTGCGCCACGGCTGGGTCTCGGAAGCCGGCGGCCTTTACGTGACGGCCGGCCTACCGCTGCCCGCCGCCGCCCGGCCCGATGCGACGGGCTGGGCGCCCCTGGCGGCGGCCCTGGCCTGCGCCGAAACGATCGAGGATCGCCTGGGATTGGCCGCGCACGTCAAGTGGCCGAACGACATCCTCGTCCGC
>JAMCWS010000300.1 GCA_023480605.1 bacterium | reverse complement strand
TGGGATGGGCCACGCCCAGGATTTCGAAGCGCAGGCCGTCCACTTCGATCACCTGGCCGAGGGAGAGCGTCGTGACCGACCGTCCGGCGGCAGCCACGGCCGCCAGAAAGGCGCGCTGAGTTTCGAGCGCCCCCTTGTCGAATTGCGCCAGGCGGTCTTCGGGCGGCAGTGCGGCATAAATCGCGCTGATGGCCGGCCCATTGGCGGCGCCGGCGTCGGTGGGGCCGGCCGCGGATTGCTCGAGCAGGGCGGTCAGAGCGCCCGCGTGGTCGCCGTGGGAATGCGTGATGAACCAGGCGTCGACCCGGTTGCCGAGGGCCGCCAGGAAGCCCTTGAGGTAAGGGGCGTCGCCCTTCGTGCCGCCGTCGATGACGACGACGCGCCCGCCGGCGGTGCGCAGCACGTAGGCCATCATCTGGGTGTGCGTCTGCGCCGGAAGCTGCCAGATCGTATATGTCTCGGTCCGTCCTACCGCCGCCAGCGCGACCTCTGCCGTGGCGGGATAACAGTTCAGCCCTCGGCAACCGGCCGCCGCCAGGAACGTAGCGGCGATGATTATTATGACGGAGCCCATCGGGAACGATCTGGTCATGATAACGGCGTCCTTGACGTAAGATCATGGCGGAACGACGATCATGCTAACGCCCCGGCAAAGCCGCGTCAATAATGGGGGACGGAAGTGCGAAAAAAACCGGATTGAGTTAGCCCTTATTACTTGCATCATAATGCGCCACCTTCCACAATAGCGTCTATGCGGCAATCGGAGCAGCCATGACGAGGTTTTCGGATTGGCTTTGCGCGTAACGGGCCGCATAAACGAAGGATAGTCTGTAAACACAGATGGGGTTCAACTCCTCAATGCTTCCGGTCCGGCCGGCCAGCGACAACGCGACAGGGCGGCGGCCCTGCAGGTTCACACCTCCGCCGCCGTCCCGTGGCCGCCGGACCGGAAGCCCGCGAAAGGCGATTCCATGGGCGATTTACTAAAACTAATTATCGTTGTCGGTCTTGTCGTCGGGATCTATCGGTATTACGTCCAGAAGGCGATCGTTTTTGAGTACGAACGGGGGCTGTTTTTCGTTAACGGCACACTGAGACGGACTTTATCGGCCGGTCGTTATCGCTACCTGCGTTTCCGCAGCCTAATCCAGCGGATTGACATCCGCCTGCGTTCGCTCACCATCCCGGCGCAGGAAATCATCACCGCGGATAACGTAACCATTAAAATCACCCTGGCGGCGCAATACTTTGTCGCCGATCCGGCGCTGGCCGTCACGCGCGTCGAGAAGTTTTCGGATGCGCTCTACATGACGCTTCAACTGGCGTTGCGGGAAATGGTGGGAGCGGCGCGAATCGAGGAGTTGCTCGAAAGGCGTTCGGCAATCGGCAAAACTATTCAGGACCAGACCGAGGCCGAACTCAAAGAGATCGGACTGACGGTGAAAAAAGTAGATATCAAGGATGTCACATTCCCAGGAGAGCTGAAAAAAATATTCGCGCGAGTTGTCGAAGCCCAGAAGGAAGGCCTTGCCCTTCTCGAAAAAGCTCGCGGTGAAACGGCGGCCCTGCGCAACCTGGCCAACGCGGCCCGGATGCTCGAGGGCAATCCCAATCTACTGCAATTACGCCTGTTTCAATCTCTTGACGGCGGCAAGGGCAATTCCGTTGTGCTGGGATGGCCGCCCGTAATGGCCCCGTTGCCGATCAAAGGCGTAGGACGATCTACCGAAGGGGGTTCTCAACCACCAGGCACAGCCGATCAGTGAGTGTCTCGCCCAACCATTTCGCCGCCGGCCGGCGCGACGCGCCTGAGCGATTGGGCGCGCGTCCACGCCGCGACCCTCGGAAGCTGTTACGCCAGCGAACTCGCCCGCCGGTGCGGAGGCGCGCCGGACGGAGCTTGAAACCGGCCGCGCTTGCGTACAATATGTCCCAAGATTTTGAATCGTCGATGACATAACTGCCTATTCTGTGCGCCCGCGCCGCGCCGCATCGACCACGAAGGGAATGGGAATCACATGCTGAACCGCCGCGAATTTCTCCGCCAGCTCGGGCTTACCGCCGGCGCGGCCGCCCTGGGACTCCATGGAACGCCCGCGCGCGGCGCGGCCGTCGCCGGCAAGAAGGGGATCAACGTCCTCTTCCTCATGACCGACCAGCACCATTTCAGGCTCCTCGGCGCCGCGGGCAATCCGCTGGCGCACACGCCCAATCTCGACCGCCTGGCGCGCGAGGGGGCGTTCTTCGAAGACCACTTCGTGCCGGTTCCCTACTGCTCGCCCACGCGCGCTTCGCTCATCAGCGGCCAGTGGCCGCACCGGGTGGCCGCCTCGCGCTGGAACCAGTTCGATCCCAACCGCCCGGGCATCCTCGAAAACATCGAGTCGCCCCACGGCGTCATGGGCACCGAATTCCCCTCGACCGAGATGACGCTCCACGACCATGGCTGGCAGACGGCGCATCGCGGCAAGTGGCACCTGGGCGACACCGGCGACTTCGCCTGCTACGAATCGCTCGGCCGCTACTCGGATAAAGGCTACCTCGAGTGGCTGGAGCAGCACGTGCCGGCGGCGCAATTCGCCGGCGACCCCGGCCAGGCCGAATACCATGACCGGCCGCTCTACATGATTCCCGACATCGTCGAAACCAACCGCAAGATGAAGGAATGGGCCGTTACCGCCAAGATCAGCGAGCGCCTGCGCAGGGCCGTCGCCGGCGGGGCGGGGCAAATCATCGGCCGCACGCCCATCCCGCTCGAATATCTGCCCGAGGGCTACATCACCAAGCAAGTGCTTGAAAAAATGGAGGAATTCGCGCCCAAGGGCAACTGGATGATCACCTGCTCGTTCAGTCCGCCCCACCCGGCCTACGTTGCTCCCGAACCCTATTACGGCATGCTGGCGCGCGACAAGGCGCCCATTGCCGGCGACGCGGCCGTCTTCCCCGCCTGGATGGAAGACAACATGGGCCGCGTCTGGGCGAAGTCGATGACTCCGGCGGCGATGCGCGAATACATCGCCGTTTATTACGGCCAGGTGGCGGCGATGGACGCGCTGTTCGGCAAGATCCTCGACAAGCTGGATGAATTGGGCCAGGCCGCAAACACGCTCGTGTTGTTCACCTCCGACCACGGCGACATGGTCGGCCGTCACGGTTTCGTCGGCAAGGGCGGACCGATTTTCTACGACAACCTGATGCACGTGCCGCTCCTCATGCGCTTGCCGGGGGTGATTCCCGCCGGCAAACGGGTCGGCGGCCTGAGCTCGGCCATCGACATCATGCCGACCCTGCTCGATTACTGCAGCCAGGCGATTCCACCGGCCGTGCAGGGCCGCTCGCTGCGTCCCCTGATCGAGGGGCAGTCCGGAAAGGGGCGCGAATACGTCTTCGGCATGTCGGCCTCGAGCGAGACCAACGTGATGCGCATGGTGCGCAGTCGGCGTTGGAAATACGTCTGTCGCACAGTCAACGGCCGCCACGACCTCTACGACCTGGATGCCGATCCCAACGAGAACGTGAACCTGATCGAAGACCCCGCCGCCGCCAAACCGGAGAACTTGGAGCGGGCGCGCGAACGCCACGCCGTCCTGCGCCGCTGGATGGCGGAGTCGGGCGACCCGTGGGCCTCGTTCGTGCCCGAGACGCTGATGTTCCGGAAGGCCGGGTAAAAAGTCACTTTGTGAGCCGCAGCGTTACAATCTCGAACGGGCGGAACCGCAGGGAGACGGCGTTTCCGCTCACGGGCAATTCCTTCCGCGCTTCTTCGAGCATGTTGGTTTGTATCGCTTTCGTGAA
>JAMCWS010000166.1 GCA_023480605.1 bacterium | reverse complement strand
GGCACCCCTGGAGGAAAACGGTCGTGCGCACGCCCGGTCCGTCATGGGTGCTGAAGCGCTGGACGTTGAAGATGAGGGTTTCCCGCGTCGTCATATCGGTATTGTGATGCGGTATGTTTAATATCGTTATCGTGATCGTAATCGAATTTTTATTTTCGCCGGTACCCGCGCGTCTTGTAATTTTATTGCGTTACCGATTACGATTACGATAACGATAACGACTGTAAATGTCTGGTTGGGGCACGGCGGCCTCCCCTACACCACCTGCTGCGTGCGGTTGATGACCATATCCTGCCACTCCTTCGTGAGCGTGGCGAAACGGGCCGACCAACCGGCCACACGCACCGGTAGGTTGGGATATTTTTCCGGGTGGCGCTGGGCGTCGAGCAGCATCGCCGTGTAGACCACGTCGATGTGCAGGAACCAGCCCCGCTGGCGGATGAACGAGCGCATCAGGGCGACCATGGCGTCGATCCCCTCCTCGCCGCGCACGCTGGCGGGATGGAGCTTCAGTTCGAGCGTCGCGCCGTTGGGCGTGCGGGTGAAGTCGAGTTTGCAGTACGAATTGAGCGCCGCGGTGGGACCTTTTTGATCGGCGCCGGGAGTCGGCGAACAATTCGTGGCGAGGTATTCGCCCCTATGGTGGCCGTCGGCGGTGGCCTGGCGCGGACCGTAACCTTCATAACCGGCGCGGCGCCAGTCGATCTCGCGTCCGAAGGTGCTGATGCCGGCGGGGCGGAAGACGCCCTCGCGCTGGGGCACTTCGGCGACGATGGCGGTGTAATCATCGAAGACGCGCCGCATCATCGCGTCGGCTTCTTCGTTGTCGTTGCCGTAGAATTCGAAACGGCTGAGGATCAGTCGGCGCAGTTGTTCATGGCCTTCCCAGTCCGAGCGCAACGCCTCGATCAATTCGCCCAAGCTCAGCATTTTTTCGTCGTAAACAAGTTTTTTGATGACCATCAGGCTGCCGGCGACATTGGCCATGCCGCCGACGTGCGGCGCGAAGGCGCGGTAGCGCGAACCGCCTTCGTAATAGCCGCGCGCCTTCTCGATGCAATCCTCCATCAGGAGCGAGACGAGCGGGGTGGGCCGGCCGCCCGTGCCGAAGGCGTCGGCGCCGCGGTTGTGACTGTCGATCATGCGGCGCACTTCGGCAAGGAAGGCGCCGTAGAGCGCCTCGAAATCGGCGTAATCGGGCAACGGGCCGTCGGCGGGATCCAGCCCCAGCGGCCGCTGGAGCATGGCCAGCATGTCCATCGGATGATACGTGAAGCAGGTCTTGCCGGGCGCCTGGATTTCCCAGCAGCCGTCGTTGGCGAAGCCGCGCGCCTCTTCGAGGGGATAGCCGAGTTTGACCATGCCCTCGATCGCCACGTCGTCGTGGTAGAGGGCGACGATGCCGCCGCCGCGCCGCTGCACCTCCGCGATGCGGCGCAGGAGTTCGCGCGGCGTCCGGTCGCTCACGCGCACGGCGATGGGAAAGTCGCTGATGTGCAATTCCTCGACGATGTCCAGGACGAGCCAGGTCACGTCGTTCAAGATCGGCCGTCCCTGCTCGTCGACTCCCGCCAGCACGACGTTCTGGTAGAACTGCGCGTCGCCCGAGCCGGGCCGGTCGGTCCAGCCGATCCATTCGGTGCCTTTCACCCAGAAGTGGGCGAGGATCTCGCGCGCCTCGTCCAGCGTCAGGCGGTTCTCCTTCAGGTCGCGTTCGAGGCAGGGACCCAGCATTTTATCGATCCGGCCGACGCCCGACCACGTGCCGCAGAGGCGCTGGAAGGCGAACATGAACCACAGCGACTGGGCGGCCTCGTAAAACGTCGCCGGCGGGTTCTCGGGCACATTGCGCAGGTTTTCGAGCACGCGGCGATAATTAACCTGCTCCTCGCCGGCGGACTCGGCGATGCGCGCCTCGAGCAGGTCGAGGTGGCGGCGGTGCCAGGTGGCGGCGGCGGCGAGGCAAACGAGCATCGCCTGGAGGAAATCGCGGCCCTTTCCATCCAGGCCGCCGCGCGCCAGGCGCGCCTCGATCTGGGCGCGCAGGCCGCGGTAGCCCAGACTGAGGCCGCGTTCGAATCCCAGCGTCAGGTGGCTGGTGCTCGGTTCGAGGTGCACGGGCGTGCGGTGGGTCGGCGCCTCGCGCAACGTGGCCGAACCGACGATCCGTTCGCCCGCCTGGATGCGCAGCGGGGCGTTTTCGGCGATCAGGCGGATGGCTTCGGCGTAGCGCTGGTCGGGAGTCATGCCCTTGACGCGCGCCTCGTCGTAGCCGAAGCCGGCGTCCTTCATCGTGCGGCCGATCTCGCCCGACAAGCCGCGGCGGGCCAGTTCGTGGGTCAGGTCCGAAAGGCGGCGCGGCGCGGCGGGCAGCCGATCGAGCGACCAGCCTTCGGTGAGGCCGCCCCGGGGCGCGAGGGCCGGGGCGTCTCCGCCGCCAAGTGTAAACAGCCCGGCGCCCACGGCCAGCGCGCCCGAGCCCATCTTGATGAATTCGCGCCGGTTGACATCATTGGATTTCTCCGCCATCGGAAAGCCGCTCCTTGAATCGAGATCAACGCCTCACCACGTTCGCTCCATCGAACCGAAAACCGACCGTTGAATATACCCCGGCGAGCCGGGCCTTGTCCACATGAGCAATACGTCAGCGCCCGGCTGCCGCATCGTACGCCGGCCATTTATGTATGACAGCCGTCCGATCACAGGGGTTCAAATCATTAGGCTAATTGGCAGGGGATTCCGGCCCCTGATCGTGCTAAATTGATTACAGGTTTCAAATACCCGAGAAGCGAGGGCGAAACAACGAAATGAAACGAAAATTTTATTACGCGCTTCTATCGGTTATTCTTTTGGGAGCTTCACCACAGTCCGGGAAGAGGTTCGAGATGGATACGATCAAAACTTCGGCCGGCGATTTGCGGATCACATTTATCGGGCACGCGACGCTGATGTTCGAGTTTGGCGGCAAGGTCATCCACGTCGATCCGTGGACCAAGTTGGCCGACTACGCCGCGCTGCCCAAGGCCGACCTGATCCTCGTCACGCACGAGCACGCCGACCACCTGGACCCCGCGGCCGTCAAAATGCTGCGCAAAGACACGGCGACGACGGTGGTCGTCAACCGCACCGCCGCCGCGCGGCTCCCCGGGGCGATGGTCATGAAGGACGGCGACACGCGCGTTGCCCAGGGCATCAAGATCGAGGCCGTGCCGGCTTACAATATCGTCCACGAGCGCGCGCCCGGCCAGCCGTTCCACCCCAGGGGCGATGGCAACGGCTACGTGCTGGCCTTCGGCGACCGGCGTGTCTATGTCGCCGGCGACACCGAGAACACCCCGGAAATGAAGGCCCTGCGCGGCATCGACGTCGCCTTCCTGCCGATGAACCTGCCCTACACGATGACGCCCGAAATGGTGGCCGATGCCGCCCGCGCCTTCAAGCCGAGGATCCTCTATCCCTACCACTTCGGCCAGACCGACACGGCGCGGCTGGGGGAATTGCTCAAGGGAACCGGAATCGACCTGCGCATCCGTAAAATGGAGTAAGGGCGTGTGGGGGGATTTACTTTTTGGCGTAGTACTTGACGCGGGGCAGGCCTTTGAAGTGCTCGTCCTGCGTCCAGAGGACGGCGTCGTGGGCCTGGGCCGTGGCGAGGATCAGGCTGTCGGCCATGGGCAGGTCGTGGCGCAAACTCAGGGCGGCGGCGGCGATCGCCAGCGGGGGGGTGAGGTCGATCACCATTCCTTTGCGCATCGCGGCGGCTGCCTGCCAGGCGGCGTTTTCGCCGCGTTCGCGCAAAAC
>JAMCWS010000031.1 GCA_023480605.1 bacterium | reverse complement strand
GCTCCGGCACAACGAATCGCTGCGCGCGCGTGTTGAAAAGGATCTGGCCGACATCAAGAACGATCCCGCCCTAATCCGCTCCTTTTTTCATGCCCCAAGTGTAGCCTATCTTATGATCTAGATAGTATGAGCATGACATATAGCGTATGAATATCTCAGCGGCTTCACGCGGGGGACGTTCGAAGAGATCTAATTTATATACTCGTCGGTCTTCATAACTATCCTGCTCTGCAGGTAAATAAAAGCTTCACGTTTTCCCGTCGGTGAGTATTATGAACTGAACACCCGTGTGGAAGGCATATTCGAGCGCTTGTTTCACACCAGTCTCAATCTGGCCGGGTTGCTTTACCTCAATGAAAACCTTTGGCTTTGATGGGGGACTGCATAAACCGAAATCGACACGTCCTTCACCGGTCTGAAATTCTGGCCAAACGACATTGGTGTCATACGTGTCCCATCCAAGTTCTTGGAGCACGCGTAAAACAATACCTTGAGATATCGCTTGCTCATTCGGAAATCTACCTTGGCGTAGACGAGCCGTGATGTCTGTGAGAGTTTCTTCGAGTGACATGGGCATGTTGGCTCCGATGCCAATTATTAGAGTCGTCTGCCCCTTATACAGGCATTTTTTACTAGCAGTTTTCCCCTTACGCCGGCTTGAAGTATAGCCCCGCCAGCGGGGGTACGGTGATTTCGATCGAGTTGGGCTGGTTGTGCCAGGGGCGGGGGTCGGCGTGGGCGCCGCCGGCGTTGCCCAGGTTGCCGCCCCAGTATAGCTCCGAATCGGTGTTCATGATTTCGCGGTAATAGCGGCACTCGGGCACGCCGATGCGGTAGTGATAGCGCGGCACGGGCGTGGTGTTGAAGGCGCAGACGACGTAGTCGCCCCCCTCGCGCGCGCGGCGGATGAATGCGATGACGCCGTTTTCGGTGTCGCGGAAGTCGATCCACTCGAACCCCTGCCACTCGAAATCCAATTCATGGAAAGCCGCCTCGACCTTGTGCAGGTGGTTGAGGCGCGAAAGGCAGCGCATGAGGGCCCAGTGGGGGCGGTATTCGGCCAGGTGCCAGTCGAGGCTCGTGTTGCAATACCACTCGTTCCACTGGCCGAACTCGCCGCCCATGAAGACGAGTTTCTTGCCCGGCTGGGCATACATGTAGGCGTAGAGCAGGCGCAGGTTGGCGAACTGCTGCCAGAGGTCGCCGGGCATTTTGGCGAGCAGCGCCCGTTTGCCGTGCACCACTTCGTCGTGGCTGAGCGGCAGGACGAAGTTTTCGTGGAAGGCGTAGAGCAGCGCGAAGGTCAGGTATTCGTGGTGATACTTGCGGTGGATGGGGTCCTTCGAGAAAAACTCCAGGATGTCGTGCATCCAGCCCATGTTCCACTTCATCGAGAAGCCCAGCCCGCCCAGGTAAACGGGGCGCGAGACGCCCGGCCAGGCGGTCGATTCCTCGGCCATGAGCAGCGCCCCGGGGTAGCGGCCGTGGACCAGTTCGCCGAGCGACTTAAGAAAATCGATCGCGTCCAGATTCTCGTTGCCCCCGTATTTGTTGGGGATCCACTCGCCCTGGGCGCGGCTGTAGTCGAGGTAGAGCATCGAGGCGACGGCGTCGACGCGCAGGCCGTCGACGTGATACTGCCCCAGCCAGAACAGGGCGTTGGCGGCCAGGAAGTTGCGCACCTCGTTGCGGCCGAAGTTGAAGACCTTCGTGCCCCACTCCTTGTGCTCGCCCTGGCGCGGGTCGGCGTGCTCGTAGAGGGCCGTGCCGTCGAACCAGGCCAGCGCGTGGGTGTCGCGCGGGAAGTGGCCCGGCACCCAGTCGACGATGACGCCAACGCCGTGGCGGTGCATCGTGTCGACGAAGTATTTGAAGTCGTCGGGCGAGCCGAAGCGGCTGGTGGGCGCGTAATAGCCGACAACCTGGTAACCCCATGATTCGTCGAGCGGATGCTCGGCCACGGGGAGCAGTTCAATGTGGGTAAAACCCATCCCCTTGACGTGCGCGGCCAGCTCCTCGGCCAGTTCGCGATAGGTCAGCATGCGGCCCTCTTCCTCGGGCTTGCGGCGCCAACTGCCCAGGTGAACCTCGTAGATGGTCATCGGGGCGTGCAGGAAGTCGAGCCGGCGCCGGGCCTTCATGTATTCGCCGTCCTGCCAGTCGTAGCGGTCGAGATTCCAGACGATCGACGCCGTCTTGGGGCGCGGCTCGAAGTAGAAGGCGTAAGGATCGGCCTTGTCCATGACGTCGCCGTTGGGGAAGCGGATCTCGAACTTGTAGATCGCGCCGGCGTCGAGACCGGGGATGAACAGTTCCCAAATACCGGAGGCGCCGCGCAGGCGCATCGGGTGGCGCCGGCCGTCCCAGGCGTTGAAGTCGCCGACGACGCTCACCCGCCCGGCGTTGGGCGCCCAGACGGCGAACAGCACGCCGCGCGCCCCTTCCCATTCGATCACGTGCGCGCCCAGCTTGTTGTAGATCTCCAGGTGCTTGCCCTCGTTGAACAGGTGCATGTCGTAGTCGGTGAGGATGGGGGGGAAGGAGTAGGGGTCGCGCGCCGTCGTCGCGTGGCCGGCGCCGTCGATCCGCTCGAGTTCGTAAGCGAAGAAATCGGCGCGTCCGTCCAGCCTGAGTTCGAAAAATCCGGCCGGGTCGACGCGCGGCATCTCACGGCGCGTCCGCGCGCCCCCCAGTTCGACGAAGGTCATCCGCTCGCAGGCCGGATCGAAGGCGCGCACGACCAGCCCCCTGCCGGCGGGATGCATGCCCAGGTATTCGAACGGATCGTGATGGCGGGCTTCGGCAATCTTCAGTTGATGCTCGTTCACGGGCTCGGATTCCTTTCTCGTCATGGACCTCAGGTCTATTTTGAGGAAGTCGACGGCAATTGTCCACCCCGCAGGAATCCGGAAGCTGGGGAATCGGATGTTTGTATGCAGGCATAGAAATGCTTGCGCGCGGCGGCGGGGGGCGTAAAATCGTGTCTTTAGCGCCCCGCGGCGGACCCGATGAAGAGGAGACCCATCACGATGGCCAAGAAAAACAAACAGTTCGAGGACGCACTGGCCTCGCGCAGCGACAACTTTTCCGACTGGTACGTCGACGTCGTCCGCAAAACCGAGCTGGCCGACTACTCCGACATCAAGGGTTGCATGATCATCCGCCCCTACGGCTATACGCTGTGGGAGAACGTGCGCGACGCGCTGGACCGGCGCATCAAGGCCACCGGCCACATGAACGCCTATTTCCCGCTCTTCATCCCCGAGAGTTACCTGATGAAGGAGGCCGAACACGTCGAGGGCTTCGCGCCCGAGGTGCCGTGGGTCACCCACATCGGCAAGGAGCCGCTCGAGGAGCGCCTGGCCATCCGCCCCACCAGCGAGACGATCATCTGCGCCACCTACGCCAAGTGGGTCCAGAGTTACCGCGACCTGCCGGTGCTCATCAACCAGTGGGCCAACGTCGTGCGCTGGGAGAAGCGCACCCGCCTCTTCCTGCGCACCACCGAATTCCTCTGGCAGGAGGGCCACACCTGCCACCGCACGCGCGAGGAAGCCGTCAAGGAAACCCTCAGGATGCTGGGCGTCTACCACGACTTTCTGCGCGAGGACCTGGCCATCCCGACGGTGATGGGGCGTAAGACCGAGAGCGAAAAGTTCGCCGGCGCGGTCGACACCTACTGCGTCGAGGCGATGATGGGCGACGGCTGGGCGCTCCAGGCCGGGACGAGCCACTTCCTGGGCCAGAACTTCGCCGTTCCCTTCGGCATCAAGTTCCTCGACGAGGACACCGCCCAAAAGCCCGTCT
>JAMCWS010000049.1 GCA_023480605.1 bacterium | reverse complement strand
ACGGGCGGCACGGCCAAGCAATTTTATCCGCAGAGCGCCCACCTGGCGAATCGCGGCATGCTGGCCGCGACGGCCGACTACCGTATCAAGTCGCTCCACGGCGTGACGCCGTTCGAGTGCGTCGCCGACGCCAAATCGGCCGTCCGTTGGATGCGGGCCCACGCCGCCGAACTGGGGATCGATCCCGACCGGATCGCCGCCGGCGGCGGCTCGGCGGGCGGCCACCTGGCGGCTTGCACGGCACTCATCGACGACCTTGACACCCCCGGCGAAGACATGTCGGTCAGCTCGCGCCCGAACGCGTTGGTCCTGTTCAATCCGGCCCTGGTGCTCGCCTTCCGGCCCGGGATGGACGCGGAACGGCTCGCGCACCTGACCTCGATGTTCCAAGGGCGCGAGAAGGAGATCTCGCCCATCGATCACATGCGCCCCGGCGCGCCGCCGACTCTCATCCAGCACGGCAAGGACGACACGACGGTGCCCTTCGCGAGCATGGAGCTTTTCCGGAAAGCCATGCAGGCCGACGGCAACCGCTGCGACCTTATCGGCTACGAAGGCCAGCAACACGGCTTCTTCAACGCCGGTCGGGGCAATAACGAGATGTTCCGGCAAACGCTGGCCGCCGCCGACAACTTCCTGGTTGATCTGGGTTTCCTGAAGCCGGCGAAAGCCACAGCCCCCGCCCAATAGACTAATCGTGTTACGGCTTTAGGCCATCTACCAAGTAATTGTTTTTGGGACTATGGTCAATGTGATGTCCCTTCATCCAATTCGGATTTCGTTGCCATGGCAACGGGCGCTTATCACGCATCGGTCTTAAGGCAGACGGCTCGGTTGTGACGTGGGGCGAATCCGAGTGTAATTACAATATCTCCGCGCTCAACACCGGTTATGTCGCCATCGCGACGGGTGATTATATAAGTTTGGGCATCCGCGGACTGCCCAGTGGTAGCGCTGCCTCAACTCGGCTTTGGCCACCCTACAAATAAAACAAACTCAAGATCGAGTTGGGAGTTCAAGCTTCAGCTTGCATATCTCTTTGACTACTCACGCTTCGGCTTCCGCTCATATGCAAACTGAAGTTTGAACTACGAGCACCAACTTCCGATCAGTCCGTTCAATACGCCCCCGTGAGCCGTGGATACTGGTTTTCGACGTCGAACCAGCGGCGCAGGAGTTCGGCGCGGGCTTCGGTCAGCAGGTCGGAGCGCGCGGGGTCGCGGGCCAGATTGCGCAACTCATCAGGATCCTCGCGCAGATCGAACAACCATTCCTCGGCGCCGTTGGTGGCGCAATACTTGTAGTCGTGCGTGCGGATGGTTTTATACGACCGGCCAAACGGGGTGCGAAACTCAATGAAGACCGAGCGGCGGGGCTTGTAGGGGCGCGGCGCGCCGGCTTCGCCCAGGAGCGGCCGCACGCTGGCCCCCTGCATGAAAGGCGGGATCTGCACGCCGCAAAAGTCCAAAATCATCGGCGCCAGGTCGACGGCTTCGACCAGTTCGGTCCGGCGCCCCCCGGCCGCCACCCGCCCCGGCCACGAGACGATGAGCGGCACGTGCACGCAGGAGTCGTAGCCGAACGGCCCCTTGGCGGTGATGCCGTGGTCGCCCAAGTGCTCGCCGTGGTCGGCCGTGAAGATGACGATCGTGCGCTCGCGCAGGCCCAACTCGTCCAGCGCCGTGAGGATGCGGCCCACCTGGTCGTCGATGTGGCTCACCAGCGCGTAGTAGTAGGCCTTCACCTGCCGCCACTGGTCGTCGGTGAGGTGGTAGCGGTCCTCGCCCGGGTTGCGCTTGGGCAGCGGCATCGTCGCCGGGTCATACCAGTCGACGAACCGCGCCGGCGGATTGATCGGCGCGTGGGGCGCGTAAAAGCCGGCGATCGCGAAGAAGCGGTCGCCCTGATGGCGCCGCAGGAAGCCGATCGTCTCCTCGGCGACGAAGGCCGTGTGCGTCAGTTCCTCCGGACCTTCGAAAACGTAGGGCTCGGTCGTCTCGCGGCCATGCGCCTTGACCGGCGGCCCCTGCCACGCCGGCGGCACGGCGCAGCGGCACTTCTCGACCATCGCCGGGTCGTGCTCGGCGACCCACTTGATGTAGGCGTCGTCGTAGCATCCCGGCTCGTCGGAGAGGATCAGCGTGTCGAATCCGTAGGCCGGGTGCGGCTCGCGGTGGTCGCGGTTGGAGTGGTTCTTGAAGTGCAGCTTGCCGAGGTTGGCCGTGTGGTAGCCGTAGGGGCGCAGGATGGTCATGAGCGTCGGCATGTCCGGGTCCATTTCGACGCCGTTGGTCGTGGCGCCCAGCACCGACGGGTAGCGCCCCGACAGCATGCTCTGGCGGCTGGGCATGCAGACCGGGTTGTTGCAGAAGGCGTTTTCGAACAGGCATCCCCCCTCGGCCAGGCGGTCGAGATGGGGCGTGCGGATGTGCGGATTACCGCTCGCCCCCAGCGCATCCCAGCGTTGCTGGTCGGTATACATGATCAGGATGTTGGGCCGGTCCATTACCGAACTGTCCTTCTCAGGTTATTTAGATTCCTTCTCCTGGCTCATCATCAGCATGATGCGGGAGTTTTCGCCGTCCTTGGTGATGTGGACCATGGCGGTGCGGTCCGCCTTTTCAAACTGGAGCATCGTCATCTCGCCCATCGCCGCGGCCGTCTTTTCCTCCCAGCCCTCGGCCTTCATTTTGGCTTTGTAGGCGTCGGTCACTTTGGCCATCGCGTCGCTCGTCACCAGGGTGAGCTGGACGCCGTCGGGGGTCTTGATCGATGCCTCGACCTTGGCGCCAGGGTAAACGAAAACGTCCTTGGGGAAATCGTCGGGCACCTTGAGGCTCGTGTCGCCGCCGCTGGCGATCTCGATCTTGCCTCCGTCTTTCGATTCGATCGTCACCTTGTTCTTGGACAGGTCAACATTAGCCTTGTCGCCCGTGTCCTGCTCGATGGCCTTCTCCATCATTTTCTCTTCGGCCTTCTTGCCGCAGCCGCCGACCGCCAGCATGCTCACTACCATCAGGCAAAGCAGTTTCTTAAGCATTCTTTTATCTCCCGTTCGATTACGATTACGATTACGATCGCGATCACGATCACGATAACGAAGTAATAAGCATACCTAAAGCCCAAAGCCTAAAGCCTGAAGCCCAAAGCCATGTGTTCCCGCCCCCCCTCACTCCCCTTCCGCGTCAGCGAACAGATAGCAGAACCCCGCCGGGACGTTCGTGCCGGCGAGGCCGTCGAGTTCCCACTGCGCGCCGCTGTAGACGCCTTTCCATTTGCCCGGGGCATGGATGATCACGTTTTGCGCCCAAGCGGACCGATTGTGAACGACCAGAAAGCGCTCCCCGCGCTTATCCGACCGCGCGCCGGCCGGTTGCAGGTCGGCGGCCACCGCGTCGCCCCGCGGCACTTCCGCCGGCGGCGCGGCGGCCAACAGCAAATCGGCATGCACCTGGCCGGCCGAGGACTCCCCGGCCGTGAGCGTGGGCTGGATGCCGGCGCGCCGGGCGCAGCGGGCGATGATCTGCGCCAGGCCTGTGTCGCCCTTCTCGGCCCCCAGGCCCAGGTTCGAGCCGCAGTAGAAAACCTCGCCCCGGCCGATCGCCTTGGACGCCATGCAGGCGGCCGTGCCGTCGAAAGTGCCTTCGGGGGTGATATCTTCGCCCTCGATCGTCGCGTAGCGGAACGCCCCCCAGACCAAGTGTTCCCCGTCGTAGCGGATCGGGAAGTGAAGGCTGCCGGTGGCGGCGCTGTCCTTGAGGGCCTTCTGCACGTCGTCGAGCGCGGCGCCCTTGAAAACATCGCTGCGCCCCAGCTCGGGG
>JAMCWS010000317.1:2362-3846 GCA_023480605.1 bacterium | reverse complement strand
GTATCCGCTTCATGGCCGCCAGCGCCAACGCCAGCCCCCCGGCAAGACCGGCGGCGCCGCTCAAACCGGCGGCGCCGCGCTTTCGAATAAACCACATACTGAACAATGGCCGACTCAATCGTCTCAGGATTACCGGCGGGCCGGTCACGCAATAACCCGCCCGGCTTCCCCCCAAGCGGCGCGTCGGATCGGCGTCCGGACGGTCAGACCTTGAACTCCTCGGGCTTGAACTGAACCTTCTGGCCCGAGGCCACGGCCTCGTTGATCCGCAGGACGGCGACGGCGGTCTCGTAGCCCACTTCGGGCGGGCAGGAGAGCGGCGTGCCGTTGCGGACGGCGTTGAAGAAGTTTTCGAGGTGCAATTGATGTGGCGGTTTCTTCGACTCGGCCAGCAGCTTCTGGGCCTGCGGGTCTTTCTTGCCGTCGGCCGTCAGCGTCTCGCCGATCTTGAGCGAGATGGTGTCCTTGTCCAGGTTCTTGATTTTTTCGGACTGGTCCTCCCACTCGCGCCGCGGCGCCTGATCCTCGCGCATGAAAAGGCTCCGTTTCGAGTCCTCGGAGACCACGAGCGACCCCTCGGTGCCCAGGAAAGCCTCGTAAAAGCCGCCGTAGCTGCTTGTGTTGAGCACTTCGTAAAAGCCGCGAACGGTGCGCGACGGCATGCCGTATTCGAACAGGGTCATGACGTTGTCATACCATTCGCGGTTCTTGTAGAAGTCGTGGCCGCCGGTGGCTTGGATGGCCGTCGGCGTGGCCTTGAGGAACCAACTGAAGATGTCAATCTGGTGGGAGCCCAGGTCGGAGATCGGTCCGCCCGAAAATTTCTTGTACCACCGCCAGTTGCGGAATGCTTCCATCGTATCGTAGCCGTATTTCGTGAGGGTTGCGGCGTCGAGTTCGCGCCCCTTGGGCCAACCCAGCGAATCGGAGACGGGCCGGTTCCACTGCCCCTGGAAATTGGTGATATCGCCCAGCACCTTGTCCTTATAAATCGGGTTGAGGGCATGTTCGTAAAGCGGATTGCTGCGCCGCTGGTGGCCGATCTGGAGCAGCTTGCCCGACTGGCGGGCGGCCAGCACCATTTGCTTGGCCTGGTCCAGCGAGTTCGACATTTCCTTCTCGCAGTAGACGTGCTTGCCGGCTTTGAGGCAGGCGACGGCATGCTCGGCGTGCATCCAGTCGGGCGTGGCGACGATCACGGCGTCCAGGTCTTTTTCCTTGGCGAGCAAATCCTGGTAGTCGGTATAGACGTTGACGGGCTGGCCGTATTTTTTCAACAGGTTGCCGGCGTAGGTTTGGCTGTAAGGCCAGATGTCGCAGACGGCCTTGAAGCGGATACCGGGTATTTTGAGGCAGTTGTTCAGAAGGTTCATCCCCTGGCTGCCGGTGCCGATGATGGCCACGTTAAGATCGGCCGGTTTGCCGGCCTGCGCCGCGGCCTGCTGTCCCAAAGCGGCCGGGCCCAGCATCAGGCCGGCCCCCGC
>JAMCWS010000317.1:0-2283 GCA_023480605.1 bacterium | reverse complement strand
GGCCCCCGCGGCCGCGGCCGAAAGCATGAACTTGCGGCGGCTCATTCCGCTGCCCAACTCGAAAACGAACTTCTCTCCCATTGTGCCTGCTCCTTATGTGGTCCGGGTGCCTGGTCATGACGCACTCCGGATATCCATGGATGGTATCTATCAAATCGCGATCGGGCCACCTCTGTCAATGGCCGAATTAATTTTTCAGGCGTTTCTTCACTTTTACCTGGTGAGGAACACGTTCCCGATCAGGTCCTTCATTTCCTGCGCAACCGCATGCTGCTCCGGATCGGTGGCCGCCGCGATGGCTTTGTCCAGCATCGCGATCGTTTCCCTGGGGTTGGGGCCGCGCAGGGCGGTGGCCAGTTTCAGAATGACGGCGATGCTTTCCTCGCGCAACGACGGATCTTCGAGGTAGCCGGCCGCCACGTCGTAGGCCTGGAGGCTGTGCACATTCGCCAACGCGGAGAGAACCATCTTGCGGTCTTCGGGTCGCCGGGCCGCCTGCATCGCCGCGTTGAACAGCGCCAGCATGGTTCCGGGCGGCTCCTCCATCATGCCCATCTGGCGCACGACGCCGCGCAGGGCCAGCACCCGACTGACTTGGCTGGCGTCGCCGCCCGCGATCTCCAGCAGGCGCCGGACCGGCTGGGGTCCGGGCCACTCGGCGAGGGCCCGCAGGGCGCTCTCGCTCACCTGGGGTTCGGCGTCGCCGAGGGCCGCCACGGCGGCATCGAGCGCGCCGGGGCCGCCCAGCACGCCCAAGACGCTCAAAAGGTCGCATCGCGTCCGGACGGCTGTGGCCGCCCGGTAAGCCCTGAGAACGGGTTCGGCTCGTTCCGCCTCTGGAAGGCGCTGGCTGACGGCGATGACGGCCGCCCTGCCCGCCGTCCGTTCGCCGTCCGTGCGCGCCGCCGCGAGCAGCGTGAGGATCGCGCCGCATTGCCCGGGCGCCGCCAGATCGCCCAGCGCCCGCAAGGCCGCGACGCGCACGCCGGCGTCGGGATCCCCCCCGGCCAGTTCGAGCAGCGCCGGCACGTTGTCCGCCGCGCCCCGCCGCCCGAGGACGCCGATCAGGTCGATGCGGCGCCACGGTTCGGCGGCCGTTATGTTCTTCCGGATCGTCGCATCGATATCGCCCCCCGGCAGACGGGAGAGGCTTTCGAGAGTCGCATCGCGCTCGGGACCCTCCGTGCGGGTCAGCCGGGCCAGCAGCACGGGCAGGCTCGCAGCATCGCCCAGGCGCCCCAGCGCCTCGGTGGCGGCCACCCGCACCGCTTCGTCGGGATCGTCCAGGGCGCCCAGGACGGACGGCCGCGCCGTCGCGTCGCCCCGCTCGGTCAGTATTCCCAGCATCGTCGCCTTGCCGTCGGGGGGCAGACCGGGCAGCAAGGCGGTCATTTGCGCGGTCGCCCGCGCGCCCGGCAGGTCGGGCAGCACCCCGAAAGCGACCTGGCGCAGTTTCGGATCGTCACCCGTCAGGGCTTTGCTCACAAGGGGCCAGGCCTCGATTCCGGTGGTCTTGGCGACGCCGACCAGCGCCGCGGCTTGAATCCGCCACGGCTGGTCCGGCCGCGCCATTTCGTTGTATATATCCAGCGCCGCACGGGTCTGGCCATCGGCGCGCAACCGGTCGGCGCAGCAAAGGCGGGCCTCGGTCAATCCGCGGCGTCGTTCGGGATTAGTTGCGCGCACGGCGGCGCGGCGCAGCGCCCTGGCCGCCCCGGCGTCGCCGATTTTACCCAGCGCGGCCGTCGCGGCGGCGGCCGTCTCGGGATCGGGGTCTTCCACAAGCCGGCGAAGCATGCCGACGGCCCGCCGGTCGCGCCGCTCGCCAATCGAATTGATGATGCCGATCCGGACGGGGCCGACAGTCCCGGGCAGGGCGTCGCGAAGAGCCTTGTCGGCCGCCCCCCCGGGGATGCGGTCGATCGCGTAGCGGGCCATCTCGCCCAGGGCCGGGTCGCCCAGCCAGCGCCCCAACGCCGGGGCGTCTTCGGGCCGACCGAGCAGGGCGAACTCGCGCAGAATGAATTGTTTGCCGTCGGGGGTGGCGCCGTCCGCCAGTTTTTCGAGCAACAGACCGGCCAGGGCGGCCCGGTCGGCCGGATTTTTCAGCGCCTCGGTCACGCTGTCAGCAACGCAATTGAGCCCCTGGCGGCTCTGGCCGAACCGATAGGTGGTCAGAGCGTCCAGCCCCTGCCGGAGGTGAAGCCGGACATAAACGGGCCGGGCGGCCAGGTCGGGCGTGGCCGCAATCCTGGGCGTTCCGGGATGCTCCCTCGCACAGGC
>JAMCWS010000028.1 GCA_023480605.1 bacterium | reverse complement strand
CGACGGCGCTCGCGTTGCGGCCCGACACGCCGACGCGTGTCACGTTGATTCAGGGCGTGGCGCGTATTCCCCCCGATTTTATTGGGGTTCGCGCGATCGAGCCGCGCGGCGCGAACGCGATTCGGATCATCGGCGAAGGCGGCGCGAGCGTCGACGTCGCCGTTGATCTGAGCTTTGTGCGCCGCGGAATTTTAAAAGATTTGATCCAGTGAATTTTTTCATCTTGACATCGATCGTCAACTCAAGGAAAAAACCATTTGGACGATTCATCATTTACCACGATGAAGCGTTCGGTCGGTTGTCAGTCAAAGGATGTCGACGGCGGGTCCATCCCGCAGGCTTCAATCGCGCAAGCGATCCTGCTCCCGCCCGAGACGACCGGCGAAGACAACAAGGGGTGTGGTTAAAACTGGTTTTAAATTTTGCTGCAGGAAGGGAGATTCTCTGATGGCGAAAGCAGTCGCTAAGAAAGCCGCTCCGAAGAAGGCGGCCCCGAAGAAGGCGGCCCCGAAGAAAGCCGCCAAGAAGACCGCGGCCAAGAAGGCCGTGAAGAAGGCCGTCGCCAAAAAGGCGGCTCCGAAGAAGGCGGCCCCCAAGAAGGCAGCCGTCAAGAAGACCGCCGCCAAGAAGGCCGTGAAGAAGGCCACGGCGAAAAAGGCAACCCCGAAGGCTGCCGTCAAAAAGGCTGACGCCAAAAAGCCCGCGGCGAAGAAACCCGCGGCGAAGAAGTGCTGCAAATAAGCGGCATGCCGCTTCCCCCGGCGGACTTCCCGCCGGGGGTTTTTTTTTGTACTGCTCGCCGATGGCGCCCCCGCGGCGGTCGATGGGGTACCGGCTAACGTGGCCTTGTGTATTGGGTTGGGATATCAAGCTGAAGCTTGAACTCGTAACGGGCCGTTCGGCGTTTCGGGAGGCGCTTTGCCGCGCGGTGATTGGGATCATATCCAGTTGCGGGTTGGCATCAATACGCGCGCCGCAAACAGGCCGGCCCTTCGCGCGCCGCTTCGCGATGACGACGGCGCATCTTGAAACGCGTCGCCGTGCCGATGTAAAGGGACAGTCAGATATTCGGATTCTCAGGCACGTACTCGATCCACGTGTCGCCGGTTTCGATCATCCACTGACGCAGGCGCGCGTGAAGGTCGCGCGCCGCGGTCAGGTTTTCCGGTCCGACCGCCGCGGGATTCCCGATCAGGTTGAAATTCTCGTCGGGGTCGGACTGCATGTCGTAGAGCTCCAGGTGCCGGTCGCTGCGCCAGATGTATTTCCAACGCTTGCTCCGAACCATACGGTTGACCATCTTCGCCCCGGGGTGGGTGCTCTCGCCGAAGACGTAATCGCGCCCCGCCGCGCCCGGGCGCCCTTCGATCAGCGGACGCAGCGAACGGCCTTGCACCGCCGACGGAATCGTCTGGCCGGCGTAATCGAGGAGCGTCGGCATGATGTCGACCGAACTGACAAGGTCGCCGACGCGCTTGCCCGCGGGGATGACTCCCGGCAGGCGCATGATGAGCGGCACGTGCATGAGGTCGTCGTAGAAGCCCTGGATGCTCTTGCCGACGATACCGTGGGCGCCGACCATGTCGCCGTGGTCGGACGTGTAAAGAACCAGCGTGCGGCCGGCCTCGCCCAGTTCGTCGAGCCTGTCGAGCACGCGCCCCAGCAGCGCGTCGCTCATCGCCGTCTGGCCGTAATAAATCGCGGCGTATTCGCGGACCCCCTTGGGGCCGGCCGTCTGGCCGAGGCGGCGGCTGAGCATGTTGTTCATCCAGGCCGGGAACTTGTCGGCGTTGTCGGGCAGCGGCACCTTGTCGCGCGGGATCATGCTGTAGTATGGTTCCGGCGCGAGCCAGGGGTCATGGGGCGGACTGATCGAGCAGGTGATCATCCAGTTGCCTTTGCCCGCGAATTCCTCCATCTTCGCAAGCACCTGGTCGATGATGTAACCCTCGGGTGTGTATTCGGCCGGAACGGACGAGCGGCCGATCAGTGTGGTGGCGTTGACCGTCCGGCGCGTCTGGGCGGGATTGCCCTGTTTTTCGGCCCACTCGAACATTGTGCGCCGACATTCGACCCATTCGGGGATCATGTGCAGCGGCCGGCCCATGTATTCTTCTTCGCCGGGCGATCCGGCGAACTGCCCCACCGGCACGCGCTTGTTGAGGAACTGGTTATAACCGGACTCGCCCGTGTAACCAAGCGACTCGTAACAGGCGAAGTCGCCCGTGTCGCCCAGGTGCCATTTGCCGCGGTGGGCCGTCCGCCAGCCGGCCTCGTGGAGGATCATCTCGGTCGAGGGGAAATCGGCGCCCTTGACGCCGTGCGGGGTGTCGATGTTGAGAAAGACGCCCACCTTGTGGGGGTACTGGCCGCTGATGAGCGTGGCGCGGGTGGGCGAGCAGTAAGGGACGGGAACGAAGGCGTTCTCGAAGAACGTTCCTTCGCGGGCCAGGCGGTCGATGTTGGGCGTGCGGGCGACCTTGTTGCCGGCGGCGCCCATCACCTTGTAGCTGTGCTCGTCGGTCATGAGGAAGAGGACGTTGATCCCCTTGTTCGCGCCGGTCGCCGTCTTGGCTCCGCCCGCCGGCTGGAAGGCGCGGGCGCCACGGACGGCGGCGAGGCCCACGGACGCAACTCCGGCCGTCAGGCCCAGACCGCGCAGAAATTCACGCCGTGTAAGCATCGCTCCCCCCTTTCCTCCGTTATCGTTATCGTGATCGTGATCGTAATCGTCTCCCCCCCGCCCCGGCGGACGCCCGGCCGATCCTTATTTCGCCCCCCCGCTCCGCCAGCGCTCCGCCTCTTCCGTCAGCATCCGAAGCATGTTGTCATTCACGTCGCGGGCGTGCCAGATTTCGGGCTGCATTTTGCATTCGTAGGTCCAGTAGAGCCACCCCGTAAATCCATTGGCGCGGATCTTGCCCAGCAGTTCACGCATCCAATCGATCGCGGGGCCCTGTTCCTTGTAAAAACTCTTGAATACGCCGAACTCGCCCACGATCAGGGGCTTGCCGGCGGCCGCGGCGGCCGGCCGCAGCTTGTCGAACTCGATGCTCTTGAGGTCGTTGGCAAACTGCTCGGCATTAGGTGGGTAGAAGTGCACGTCGAGGTAATCGAGCGACGTGCCGGTGAAGGCCACGAGGTTAAACGGGAAGCGCTGGTCGCGCGATGTTTCGCGTCGCAACATTCCCGGCCCGGTGCGCCCGACGGCACGGAATGTGAAAACGTTGACGGTAAACATGGCGTCGGGATCGACCGCGCGCACGGCCCGCGCGCAGGTCTCGGCGGCATAGGCCCCTGCCTCGTCGGCCATCCGCTGGAGATCCCCCTCGACCGCCATGTCGTAAGTTTTGCCGTTGGCCGCCGTCACTTTGCCTTCCGGCAGCGAGAAAGGCGGTTCGCCGGCCATGAAGCACGATTCATTGTCGAGTTCCCAGGCCAGCACCACGGGCAGCAGCGAAGCGTCGCGCGCCTTGACGGCCGCAACCATGTCGGCGATAAACCGCGCCTTGGCTTTCAGGCTTTCAGGTTCAAGGAATAGTCTGTTGTGCCGGCCGAACTCCGGACTGCGTTCGCCGTACGCCGCGCTGTATGGAGTCATGTTGGGCACGCCGCCGTTGGTGATGATGACGCGGATGCCGTGGCTCCGGGCGCGGGAAAGATAATCGCACAGGCAGTCGATGTAGCCCTTGGAGAATTCGGCCTGATCGGGGCCGCCGCTGATGCCGGTGGGATAGCGGTTGTCAATGAAGACGCGCACGACGTTGAAGCCGCCCTTCTGCATGTCGGCCAAGGCGGCGTCGCTGCGCGCGCCGTCGTAGTCCTTGGGGTTGAAGTTATCGTGCCAACCGCCGCTGGTGCG
>JAMCWS010000006.1 GCA_023480605.1 bacterium | reverse complement strand
TGGGGTTCTGCGCCGTGCCTTCGATCTGGATCGCCCCGGCCTCGCCCAGGTTGAGCGACTGCACGATGACGCCCTGCGGCGCGGCGGCGTGAATGGCTTCGATCACCGGGATGAGGAGCGAGCGGTCGGCCTTGATGAGCTGCAAGACCTTTTCCTGAGACTGAAGAACGGCCGTCGGCTCGCTCAGCCGCACGCACCTGGTCGCCGCGCTACTCGCCGCCGCGGTCTTGATGGGATTGGGCGTCGTGGGCGCCTGGGCCTACGCCCTCGTCCTGCACGGCCAGGTGAACCGCTCGCTGGCGCTTGCCGAGGAGCCGACGCCGACGCCGACGCCCACCCCAACCCGGACGCCCGCGAGATCGACCGCGGCCGACGCGCCGGCCTCCGCCGGTGCGCATCTGCATTCCGGGGGCCAGGGGCCGGCCGGTGATCACGGGCGTCCGCCGGACCGCCCTCCCATGGACGGCTTCGGCCGCCCGGGCGCATCCGGACCGGCGGGGACGCCGGGCCGTGCGGGCGAAATGCCCGCCTCGCTTAAGGACCTGCTCAAAAGCAAGGCCATATTCGGCCGGCCGCCGACGCCCAATGTCGCCATCCAGGGCATTCTGAATGACATGATCCTCGTCAACAACGAGTGGATCGCGATTGGCGAAGAAAAAAACGGCATCAAGGTGATTGCCATCGACGGCAGCAAGGCGACGATCGAAATGGCCGGCCAGCGCCGCGACATCGACATCTGGCAGCAGGCCCCGATGAACCAGCCGGGCCAGGGAGGGCGGCCAGGCTCCCCAGGGCCGCCGCCGGGGATGATGCCGCCCCCGGGCGAACCGCAACCGGCCGCGCCGCCGGCCGCATCGCCGGCGTCGGCACCCTCCGGTTCACTGCCATCCTGGTTCGATCCGTCGGTCCTGGAGAAATTGCCGCCCCAGATGCGGGATAAAATCCTGCAGGCGGTCCGCGAGGGCAAGGTCACCCGGGAAATGTATGAACAGGGAATCAAACGGATGGGCGAGAACCAGGCGAGCGGCATGTTGCCCGGCGCCGGACAGTAAGGCTCGACCGCCGCGGCGGCAAAGCCATCTCATCGAAACGGAAGCCGACTCCCGCATGAAGTCATTGTCCGATATCGTGAAAGGAACCACCGACGTGAAAAGGAAATTCGTATTTGGCGGCCCGTTGGCGATGGGCCTGATTCTGACACTCGTTGCGACGACCGTCGTGGCGCCCCCGGCGGCGGCCCAGCGGTCCCGCCCCCGGCGCGAAAGCCGCCAGGCCGAGGAAGCTTCGGCCACTCCCGTCCCCGCCGCGACGGAGGCTCTCACCCCGATCGCCCTTGCCCTGGACGCCCCGACGACGGGTTCGGCGGCGGCCCGTAAAACCAAGCCGCTCGATGAGAAATCGACCTTGACGCTCAACCTGAACAACGTCTCGATCGACCAACTCGTCAAGTTTCTTTCCGACAGCACCGGCAAGCCTGTCCTCAAGCAAAAGGACATCCAGCAGACCGTCACGATCACCAGCCCCCGCCCGGTGACGCTGCGCCGGGCGCTGGACCTGATATATGACGCGCTGCTGATCGAGAAGATCTACGTGCTCGAGGGGCCCGACAAGATTCAAATCCTCAAGGCCGAGAACATTCAGAATTTGAACCTGGAAACGATCGGAGCCGACGGCGACCTTCAGAAGCGGCCCGATTCGCTCCAGGTGGCCCAGAAGATCTACAAGCTCCAAAACATCAAGCCCGACACGCTCAAGACCCTCCTGACCAAGATCGTCCCCGAATCGGCGCTCAACATCGACCCGGCCTCGGGCACGGTGATGATTACCGACCAGATCTCGCGCCTGAAAAATTACGACCGCATCATCGCCTCGCTCGAAGGCGCCGACGTGACCGACCGCACGATTGAAATATACCGGCTGCAATATGCCGACGCGATCGACATGGCCACCTTGCTGGGCAGCATCCTCACCGAAACCGCCACCTTAGCCGACGGCACCTCGGCCGGCCAGCGCCAGGCGTTGATGGTGGGCGCGATGCGCAGCAGCTCCCACGGCCGCACCCGCGGCACGATGCCCATCATGTCGGGCGAGATCGTCATCGTGCCCGACCCGCGGATGAACTGGCTGATCGTCTCGTGCCCCAAGGCCAAGGTGGCCGAGGTCAAGCGCCTGGTGGCGGAGTTCGACATCCTGCCCGACCAGGACGTCAAGACCCGCCTGATCGACCTTAAATATATCGACGCGCAGTCGGTGGCCAGCCTGGTGCGCGACTTGTTCGACGACCGCCAGGCCAAGAGCGAGAAGGAAACCATCCAGGCGGTGCCCACCAGCGACGGCCTGCGCCTGGCGGTGCTTTCCTCGCAGGCCAACTATGAAATGATCTCGACGCTCGTCAAGGAAATCGACACCGAGAACGCCGAGCAGCGCGAAACACGCACCTACAAGATCAACCACCTGGAGGCCCAGGACCTGGCCGACCAGTTGACCGACTTGTTCGAAATGAAGAACCCGTTCGGCAACAGCGGCTACGGCAGCTATTACTCGATCCACTGGAACGGCTCGGGCAACAACTCGTCCCAACCCAGTTTCGTCCCTTCGCCGCGGACCAACTCGCTGGTTGTCATGGCGCGCTCGCGCGATTTCGAGTTCATCGAGCAGATGATCAAGGAATTGGACGTCTCGATCGACTCGCAGACCTTCGAGCCGCACATCTACCGCATCCGCCACACCGACGCCAACGAACTGGTCAGGGTGCTGGAGTCGCTCTTCACGGAGCGATCCGGCCGTTCGAGCGGCTACTATGACTACTGGCGTCCCGCCTCCAACACCAAGGATTCGCTGGCCGCCCAGTTCGGCAAAATCCGTTTCGTGGTCGACAGCATCACCAACACCGTCGTGGCCCTCTCCTCCAATCCCCAGAATTACGAAATCATCGACGGCCTGATCCAGAAGCTCGATCAGGATGATCCCGAGGCCACCCAGGTCATGATCTACCAGCTCAAATACGCCGATCCGGTCGACGTGGCCAATCACATCAACAACATGTTCAGCGAAGGCCCCGTGCAGCAGCCTCAGCAGCAACAGCAGCAGCAACAGCAACAACAAGGCAACCAGCAAAACAGTTCCACCTACACGCCATCGCTGGCCGCCAACCGGAGCACCCAGCGCACCAAGCCGGCGGTGTTCTGGTGGCAGTCGGGCCAGCAGAGCCGCTCGGGCCAATCCGAAGAACGGCCGATCAACACGATGATCGGCAATGTGCGCGTCGTGCCCGACACGCGCTCCAACCAGATCTCGGTGGCTGCCGCGCCGATCTACTTCGATGCGCTCAAATTCATCGTCGAGAGCCTCGACCAGCAGGAACCGCAGGTCAACATCGCCACCCGGATGGTCGAGATCCAGCGCGGCGACGAACGCCGCATCGGCATCCGCTGGACCCCCGATCCCAACCAGATCGATCCGGCCGAACTCGACAACGCCCTGCTCGGCCTGGGCGAACTCGGCTTCCTCGACACCTACGGCAAAGGAACGCCGTTCGACACCACCCAGCCCTTCGGCTCGACGCAGACCAATCCGGGCAACACGATCCTTTCGGCCGACATCAACCTGGCGCTCCTTGTCCAGTTGCTGATGAAAAACACCGACTCGCGCATCGTCGCCGAGCCCAGCCTGGTGGTGAACAACAACGAAACCGGCGAGTTGTTCGTCGGCTCGCAATATCCCTTCCAGACCAACGTGCAGCGCACGCCCGAGGGCACGACCAACTTCGACATCGAGCGCCAGCCGGTCGGCATCACGCTCGACATCACCCCCCACATCAACAACAAGCGCGAAATCGTCCTGACGGTCGCCCTGATTAATTCCAC
>JAMCWS010000212.1:16917-19031 GCA_023480605.1 bacterium | reverse complement strand
AGACGCTCGAATCCGCCGGCGCCTTGCCGCGACTGTAAGGGCTGCTGACGCGCTTGCCAAACCACGGCGACACAAAGACCGCGGAAATTGCGATCTTCCGCACCCTGGCGCAGATTCAACCGCAGACGCCCGATGCTCGGCCGGTGATGCCGGCCCGCGCAGACCCGACAGTGGCCTCGATCTGGGTCAAATACCAGTCGCGGCCGGTCGGGGAGGCGGGCGAGATGGCCATCCTGCCCTGGCCGGGCAGTTACGAAATCGACGCCCGCGAAGTGGCCGCCCGCGCGGGCGAACTGGCGATGATCGAGCCGGTGTGATCGATGATCGCAATTTCCGCGGTCTTTGTGTCGCCGTGGTTTGGCAAGCGCGTCAGCAGCCCTTACAGTCGCGGCAAGGCGCCGGCGGATTCGAGCGTCTGACGCAAGGCCGCGCCGTCAAGGTCCGCCACTTCGGTCTTCTTCCGGATCGCCTGCGCCGCCGCCGTGCCGGCCGCCTCGCCGATGTTCATGACCGTTCCCATGACGCGATACGAACCGGCCGCCAAGTGCGTACCGCTGATGCAGCGGCCGGCGGCCAGGGCGTTGACGAACTGCGGTGAAACGAGCGCGCCGTAGGGAATGCCGTAGGGCGTGCGGGGATTGCGATCGATCTTGACGGCTTTTTTCCCCGGAAGATGGGTATCCATGTAATAACCGGCCAGGCTGATCGAATCGGCGGGGATTTTACCGGCCGCCACGTCCTCCTCGGTGATTGTCGCACGCCCCTTGATGCGGCGGCTCTCGCGCACGCCGATCTGCTCGCCGGTGCGCAGCAGCCAGGCATTCCGGTACCCCGGAACGTGCGCGCGCAGGTAATCGACCATTTGCCGCGCCTGGCGCCGCCCGCGCACGCAGGCCTCAGCCAGTTCGTCGGCGCGCTCGCCGCGCAGGCCGCTCACGTGAAGCCAGTTGAACGTGACCTGGCTCGAATCGCGAGGCGTCGACCAGGTCATGCTGCCGCTGGTCGGTCGGCCCTCGTCGGGGAGGTCGAACTTATCGGTGTTGATATAATATTTATTGTAGTGCAGTTTGATGCCGGCCCCGCGGGCCGCCTCGGCGACGTCGACCCCGGCCACCGTCGTCAGCATGGTCATTGGCTGCCAGAGGCCGTCGGACTCGCGGCCGTAGACGAAATCGGCCCCCGCCAGGGTGAAGGCGTCGCCATCGCCCGTCGCGTCGATCATCACCATGCACCGCACCTTGGCCGGGCCGCCCTTGCCGGTGAGGTGAACCGCCTTGATCCGTTCTCCTTTCACCTCGACGCCGCTGATCAGCGTGTGATAACGCAACCGGCAGCCGGCCTCGAGCAGCATCGCTTCGGCGATGAACTTGAAATCCTCGGGCTCGACGACGTCGAAATCGGTGGTCAGGGAGCCGGGATCGGGGTAATGCGCGCCGGCGGCGTGCAGGCGCGCCATCAATTCCTTATAAAATCGTCCGGCCAGGTCGACCCGCTTGCCGCCAACCTCCACTTTCCAGTTGATGACCCAGGTCAGATTCGCGGCGGTAATGTTGCCGCCCACGTAACCGTGGCGCTCGATGAGGAGCACCCTCGCCCCGCCGCGGGCCGCCGCCCAGGCCGCCGCCATCCCGGCCGGTCCCCCGCCGCAGACGATGACGTCGGTTTCGATCGCTTCGGCCTGGCGCATCCGGGCACTCGCGCCGGACGGAACGGCCGTCCGCGATGGCGCCGTCGGCGAAGCGGCGCCGGCAGCGCCGGCGCCCAGCGCAGCCACGCCGGCCCCTAGCAGGCAACCCGCGCCCGTAAGAAACACGCGGCGCGAGGGAAGCGAAACGTTTTGCGTTATATTGATTACACTGGAGTTGATCATCGTTGTTGGCACCTTGGGCATGGCTGGTTGACGGCCACAACTCGCGTCCGTCGTCGAGCATTCGTCCGCGCGTGAAATCATAACATTAGCAAAACGGCGATCGGGCGTCCAGTATGCGATCACACGCCCATGGCGCGGGGGCGCATCCCTGAATTCTCTCTCAGATCAGATCCTCTGTTCCCAAAAGCGGGCCGACATTCCGAGCGTTGGACCCAGTTCCGGAGGGACGGCTGCCTTTAGCCCG
>JAMCWS010000212.1:11454-16907 GCA_023480605.1 bacterium | reverse complement strand
GCCCCAAAAGTCACGTCAGGGACGGATGATGGGAGCGAAACCCTCTTATCATACGTCCCTGATGGGACTACGGATCGATCATCGATCGGTTTCCCGCCACTGACGTGGCGGGCTGAAGGCTTCCGTCCCTAGCGGGACTCCCACTTCCCCACCCCATTGACCGGGGAATTCAGGGATGCACCCACGACGCGGCGGCCGCATCGCACGGGCTGATCGTTGGTTGCCCTGAGTAATGTCCCTGTCAAGCTTGGATACGCCCCGGAGAGCCGGCCTCCGTGCCGGCTCATGCGATCCAACCTGCGACACAAGGCCATCGAATGCGCGAACGGAGCCGGCAAAAAGCTGGCGCTCCAGGCGTTTTCGAGAATCTTTTCGCCGTTTACGGTTGCCTTATTGGGGCTGGACGCGTTCGCGCCGGGGGCGGGAGGGGGAAAAAAATCCTCAACCTTTGCCGTTCAGCGGCGTCTAATGGAGGAATGCGCCCCCGCCGGGGGGTCGGGCGATCGGTGGCGGCGAATCCCAGCGAGAAAGTCGCGCACACCATGAAGATCCAGGATCTGCTCACCGAAGCGGTCAAAACCAATGCGTCGGACCTGCACCTGGCGGCGTGGAGCCCGCCCATCCTGCGCGTCAACGGCCAGCTCCAGCCGCTCGACATGCCGCCGCTGGCCCCCCCGGACATCACGGCGATGATCATGAGCCTGCTCAACGACGACCAACGCGAGCGCTTCGGCCGCGAATGGGAGCTCGATTTTTCATTCACCCTGCGCGAGACGGGGCGCTTCCGCGTCAACGTCCACCGCGAGCGCGGGGCGGTCGAGGCCGCCTTCCGCATCGTCAGCGATCACATCCGCACAATCCGCCAGCTTGGTCTGCCCCCCATCGTCGAGGAACTGGCGCGCAAGGAACAGGGCTTCCTTCTGGTAACCGGCCCCACCGGCTCGGGTAAATCAACCACGCTGGCCGCCATGATCGACCAGATCAACCAGGAACGGCGCTGCATGATCGTGACGATCGAGGACCCCATCGAATTCGTATTCCGTCACCGCAACAGCATCGTCAAGCAGCGCGAGGTGGGCCTCGATACGCACTCGTTCGCCGTCGCCCTGCGCGAGTCGCTGCGCCAGGACCCCGACGTGATCGTCGTCGGCGAGATGCGCGACCTGGAGACGATCCAGACCGCGCTGACGGCCGCCGAAACCGGTCACCTGGTGCTGGCCACCATTCACACCCCCGACGTCATCCAGACGGTCGACCGCATCGTCGACGTCTTCCCTCCCCACCAGCAGAACCAGGTCCGGTTGCAATTCGCCAACACGATTCAGGGCATCATCGCCCAGCAATTGCTGCCCATCACGGGGGGCAAGGGGCGGGTGGTGGCCTGCGAAATCCTCATCGCCACCCTCGCCATCCGCAAGATCCTGCGCTCGGCCAAGAATGAACAACTGACCACCGCCATCCAGACCGGCCAGGACCAGGGCATGATCACGATGGATAAATCCCTCAAACAGCTTTACCAGCGCGGTCTCATCGGCTACGATGTCGCGCTGGCGAAATGCCGTTATCCCGAGAGTTTTGAAAACATCTGAGCGAATCGAACCGGCGGGACAGATCGTTAACCGCGAACCCCATGAGGAAAGGGACGGAATCCATGTTGAGGCGACTCTCGTTTTCCATGAGCGCGTGGGCGCTGAGTTTGGTGTTCGGAGTCGGCTTCTGCCTGGCCCCGTCGGCGCGGGCCGAGGCGGCGCTCAAGGTCGCCGAAATCTTCAGCGACAACATGGTGCTTCAGCGCGACATCCAGGCCCCCGTCTGGGGCGAAGGGACGGCCGGCCGCCGAGTGACCGTGCGCCTGGGCGGCCAAGTCGTGATGGCGACGGTCGACGCCCAGGGCCGCTGGTTGGCTCGGTTGGCGCCGATGGCCGCCGGCGGGCCGCACGTGATGTCGGTCGCCGACGGCGCCGCCACCCTGACCCTGCGCAACGTGCTGGTGGGCGAGGTGTGGCTGGCCGGGGGGCAATCCAACATGGAAGTCGGCCTCGCCGGCGTCGAAGGGGGCGAGGCGGCGATCGCCGCGGCCGACGATCCCCAGTTGCGTTTCATCCCCGTGCCGCGGACGACCGGGCCGCTGATCCCCCCCAAGAACGACTGGAGCTTCGATTGGAAGGCGACCACCCCGCAAACGGCGCCCATGTTTTCGGCGGTCGGCTATTTCTACGCCCGCGAACTGCGCAAGGCGCTCGGCGTGCCGGTGGGCATCATTGACTGCAACTACGGCGCCACGCCCGTCGAAACGTGGATGAGTCCCGAGGCGATGCGTTCGGACCCCGATTTCCAGCCGATCCTGGACCGTTATGCCGCCGCCTGCAAGGCGCACACTCCCGCGGAGTTCGACGACCTCGCCCGCGAGTATGCCAGGCAGTGGACTCAGCTTAAAATCGACTACGGCAAGTGGGTGAAGGGAGGCAGCGTCGGCCCGCGCCCATCCCCACCCCGGTTGACTCCAGGCCCGTTTGATTACTCCAGCCCCTCGGTGCTTTACGGCACAATGATCAAAAAGGTCGCGCCCTACGGCTTGCGTGGCTTCATCTGGTATCAGGGCGAAAGCAACGCCGAACGCGCCTGGCAATATCGCAAGCTCTTTCCCGCCCTCATCGCCGACTGGCGCCGCGAGTGGCAGCGGGGGGGCACTGGGCGACATGCCTTTCCTGTTCGTTCAACTCGCTCCCTACGAACACCCCTCACCGAAGTTGAAGGACACCTGGCCCGAACTGCGCGAGGCCCAGCTTCGCGCCTGGCAGACCGTGCCCAACACCGGCATGGCGGTCACGGCCGACGTGGGCGACCCCGCCAACATCCACCCCACCCGCAAGGAAGCCGTGGGGCGGCGCCTGGCGCTGCTCGCTCTCCGGCAGGCTTACGGACGCGACGTGGTTTGTTCGGGGCCGATCTACAAATCCATGAAGGTTTCCGGCGACCGGATTATTCTCGAGTTCGACCACGTCGGCGGCGGGTTGGTGGCCAAAGACGGAGCCTTGGCCGGGTTCACGATCTGCGGCGCGGATAGGCAATTCGTCCCCGCCCAGGCCCGGATCGCCGGCAACACGGTCGAGGTTTGGAACGACGCCGTCAAGCAGCCTGCGGCCGTCCGCTACGGCTGGGCCAACTACGTCTTCACCAACCTGGCCAACGCCGAGGGTCTGCCGGCTTCGCCCTTTCGCACCGACGACTTCCCGGCGCTGACGAAGGACGTCCGGTAAGCGCTAAAACCGGCTGAGTAAGTGATTATTTATATCCCGGTGATTTCCATCACCTGGCGATTCAACAGGGCGGCCCTATCAGCATGGAAACAATCTACAAAGAAGAAAAAACACGGCTCGAAGCCGAGCGGCGCAACGAACTATTCTGGCGCGGCGAGTTGGATGACTATCCCCTCCTGTGGGTGCTGGCACCCAACGGAAAAACTCCGCCCCCGGTGGCCGCGCCGGCCTCGCTCGACGAACGCTGGATGAACGTCGATTACGTGCTCGATCGCGCCGCCGCCGGCTGCGCCGCCACCTATTACGGCGGCGACGCGCTGCCGGTGCATTTCCCCAACCTGGGCCCAGACATCTTCTCGGCCTGGCTGGGCGCGCCCCTGACCTTCGCCCCCGACACGAGCTGGGTCCACCCAATCATCGAGGATTGGGATGAATGGAGTGACCCGGCCCGCTTCACGATCGACACGCGGGGGCAATGGTGGAAGCTCTACGCCGAACTGACGCGGCGCTCGGCCGAGGTGGGGCGGGGCCGCTGGGTGACCGCCTACCCCGACCTGCACACCGGCATCGACGCCCTCAGCGCGCTACGCGGACCCGATCGGCTTAACATGGATCTGCTCATCAATCCCGAACCGGTTAAGGCCGCCATGCGGCGGATGACCGAGTTGTTTAAATGGGTCGCCGACGAGATGGACAAACTCATCCTGCCGGCCGGCCAGGGGACTTCAAACTGGACGCTCGGTTGGAGCGCCGGCCGGTTCATCGTCGTCGGCCAGAACGACTTCACCTGCATGATCAATCCCGAAATGTATCGCGAATTTTGCTGGGACGACGACAACGAAACCTGCAACTATTTCGATGGCTCGCTCTACCACCTCGACGGGCCGCAGGCGATTCGCCACTTGCCCGACATCCTGGCCTACAAAAAGCTGTCCGCCATCAATTGGGTTCCCGGCGCCGGCGCGCCCGGCCCGACCCACTGGATCGACCTGATGCGCCGGATTCAAGCCGGCGGCAAAGGCGTGCACATGATGAACGTCCAGCCGCAGGAAGCCATTGAGCTTTGCCGTCATCTCGAACCGGGCAAGCTGTTTCTGGTCATGAACGCCAGGTCGATCGAAGATGCCGACGACATCGTGCGCCGTGTGCGCGAGGCCTGCGACGACCGCCGCGCCCGTTCGGTGTCAAAAGCCTGAACTCCCGCTATCCCTTCGCGATCGTGATCGTGATCGTGATCGTAATCGGATTTTATATAACCGGTCGCCATATCGATTACGATCACGATAACGGCATATCCTCACGTCTCACTCCGCCAGGCCTGCCTGGTTCTTGAACGCCTCGATCATCGCCACGATGTTTTCGGCGGGGATGTCGCCCGGCAGCGCGTGAGTCGGCGCCAGAATGTAACCGCCGTGCGGACGCATGATCGCCAACGTCTCCCCGATCTTGCGGCGGATCTCCGCCGGCGTGGCGAACGGCAGCAGGCGCTGCGTGCTGATGCCGCCCCAGAACGAAAGATCCTTCCCGAACTCGCGCTTCACTTTCGCGATGTCATAAATCTCGGGTTGGAAGGTCTGATAGACATTCAGGCCGATCTCGATCACGTCGGGGAAAATCTCGCGGATGTCGCCGCAGGAGTGCTGGATGACAAATTTGCCGGCCTCGCGCACGCGGGCATACATCCGGGCCACGCGCGGCTTGACGAACCGCCGCCACAACTCGGGGCCCATGATAAGGCCCGACTGCTTGCCCCAGTCGTCGCCGAAATAGAAGCCGTCGATCTTGTGCGTCAAGCCGAGGTCGATGATTTTCAGGTTGAAGTCGCAGATCGCGTCGAGCAGGTCGTCGACAAAATCAGGATTGATGAGCATGTCGGTCAGCAGGTTTTGCATCCCGCGCAAGGTCCAGGCGCGCTCGAACATCGAAAAGCCGATGCCGCCGACCACGAAGGCGTCGCCGGCCCCGTTTTCCAGGGCGCGATACCGCTCATGCATGGCTGCCGCGTCGATCGGGGGGAAAGTGTAGGTCGAAACGTCGGGCTCTTGGATCTGGTATTTATCGATGACGCCGATGTCCTTGTCGGCGCCCGAGCGGTTCCAGACAACGCCGAAATCGTCGCGGAAATGCTCGGTCAGGCCGCTCATCGGGCACGGATCGCCCGCATACTGATAGCAAAAGGAACTCGACCGGAAC
>JAMCWS010000212.1:0-11444 GCA_023480605.1 bacterium | reverse complement strand
GGTGGTTGCCGATTTTCGCGGCGAACCGCGGATCGCCCAGGTATTGGGCCGCCTTGGCATGGGCCTGCTGCGTAAAATCCACCTGGTAGGGGACAAAATCCGTTTCCTCGTGGCGCAGCGCCGCAATCACTCGTTCCCGTCGATTCATGTTTGCGCCCTTTCCTGTCGGTGATGACAACCCATCAAAAAATCAGCCCTGGCCGCGCGCCGATGGCAAGCCGAATGCGTATCGCCGGCCTACGGCTTGCCGTTCAATTCCGGCAACACGCTGGGCGCGGACTCAACCAAGTCGATCGGCCGGCCCTTGGGAATGCCGCTCGTGTTGATAAGGTGATGGACGCCCCGCGCATCCTCGCTGCCAGCGCCCATCGTGCGCGCCATGAGCGTGCTGCTGGACGGGAACCGGTCGCGGAAACGCGCCATGTGTGTCAGCGTCTCGCGGTGGAGCCGTTTGCGCACCTCGGCGTAATCGGCGGAGTCGAAAACGTTGCATGTCTGCCAGGGATCCTTCTCCCGGTCATACAGCCATCCCGTGCCGGGCTTGCTGATCGTATAGGTGTGGCGGGGCGTGTAAACTCCCCGATACCAGGTCGAGAAGATGGGCAGCGAGGCGACGGCATCGTCCTTGCCGCCGCGAATGTATTCCGTCAGATTGGCGCCCTGGCAGGTGTCGGGGATCGGCAGTCCCATCATGCCCAGCAGCGTGGGCATGAAGTCGAGTGTGCCGAACGGCAGGTCGCTCACCCGGGGTTTCAGCCGCCCCGGCCAGCGGACGAGGAGCGGCGTGCGCATCGACCAGTCATGCGGCGTTCCCTTGGTGACGGCCAGGATTTTCGGCATCGCCTGGGATAGGGATATGTTTTCGCGTCGCGCCACGTCCTTGATGTCGGCGGTCCACGCGCCCAGGCTGCACCCGTGGTCGCTGGTGAAGACGACGATCGTGTTCCGGTCGAGTTCCTTTTGCTTCAGTTTGTCGACGATCCGGCCGAAAGCGGTGTCAACGCCAGTGCACATCGCGTAATAACCGTGGTAATCATCGCGGTTGTCGTCGCTCTGGCCCTTGTAGTTTTTTGCGGCCGGACGGTATTTACTGTATTCCTTATAAAGTTCCTCGTCGGTGTTCGGCCGCATCCGGATTTTATCGCGGTCGTACCGGGCCATCAGCTCGGGCGGGGCGGTGTAGCCGATCGCCTTGCCGTCGACAAAGTGATCGTGCGGCGGATGCCACGAAACGAACAACGCGAAGGGCTGGTCCTCGCGGCACTGTTCGAGGAACTCCAACGCCTGCCGCGTCTGGCCATAGGGTTCCCACTCCTCGAAGACCGTCTTTTCGCCCTTTTCGTTCCAGTAATAGGCATGGCCGGGCCGGAAGTCCATGGTGCAGTTGTTGGTCAGGAACGTTTCGTCGAACCCGTAGCGGCACGGCCCCGGCGGCACCGGCCGATTGCGGTCGCCGCCAAAAAGGTGCCATTTGCCGACGTAGCCCGTGTGATAGCCGGCGTCGTGGAGCACTTCGGCAAAGTATTTGCCATGGCCCGGCAGCATCTGGATGTCGTTGGTCAGGCAGGCGTTGTAGAGGATGTGCTGTCCGCTGAGCAGCATGCTGCGAAACGGCGTGCAGATGGGATATTGCGACACGCACTGGGTGAATCGCACCCCTTCGGCGGCGAACCGGTCCAGATTCGGGGTGATGATCTGGTCGTTGCCGTAGCAGCCAAGCATGTCGTGGGAATGCTGATCGCTGAAGACGAACACCAGATTGGGTCGCCGCGTGTCGGGCGCGCCCGCGGGCCGGTCGGCTTCCGCGGCCATGCCGGTCGGAATCGCGCCGGCGGCGACGGCCGCCCCCCCGGCCAGGAGTCCGGCCTTGAGAAACGCGCGCCGGCTCATGGCGCCTTGTTGCGTGCCCCGATCCCGTTCCGTATCCATCGTCGAACCCCTTTCGCAACGATACAATGATCTGGGCCTAAACGACCACAAACCACGACGGAAGGCAAGAAAAAGCGGGTATGACGGGGCATTCCGTAAGCCTTCACTTCCAAGAGGCATCATGTAAACCGCAAAGGTTTTGCGCGACCGAGCCGCAACCAAAATGACGGAATACCGGTTTGGAGTTCAAGCTTCAACTTGATATCAAAAAACATCGCGACGCAATGAACCGCAACGAACATGCGAAGGACGGCCAAGTATGAAGCCGTCAATGCTGAATCCCCTCGAGTTTCCCGAAAAATCGTTGCGCCGGAGCAAAAAACTGAAGGTTGGTATTTCCGAGGACACGGAGGCTCGATTCCCAAATGATTTACCATCGCCCTCCGAGCCCCTGTGATACAAGTATCTGAAACACCGAGTCTCTTCATGCGCCGGATCGCCCGGTTGAATTCCGGCCGGTCTTCTGGTTAAATTACGGCGTATTCAGTCGTGAACGGCCGATCCGGCGCCGATTCAGCGTCCCGGCGCGCCGCCGGCCGATTCATTCTTGGAAAGTTGGCCCAGTCCATGGATTTCGAGACCGTCGTCGGGTTTGAGATACACACCGAATTGCTCACGCGCACCAAGGTCTTCTGCGGTTGCTCGACGGCGTTCGGCCATGCGCCCAACACCCAGACCTGCCCCGTCTGCCTGGGGCTGCCCGGCTCGCTGCCCGTCCTCAACGAAAAGGCGCTGGACCTGGCGCTGCGCACCGCCGTGGCCCTCAATTGCACGATCACCCGCCGCACGCAGTTCGAGCGTAAAAACTACTACTACCCCGATCTGCCCAAGAACTACCAGATCAGCCAGTTGCGCAAGAACCTCGCGGTCGGCGGCTGGCTCGATATCGACGTGGCCGGCCAGACCCGCCGCATCCGCCTCGACAACATCCACCTCGAGGAAGACGCCGGTAAAAACATCCACCCCGAACACCCGGGCGCCGACTACTCGCTGGTCGACCTCAACCGTGCCGGAACGCCCCTGCTCGAGATCGTCACCCAACCCGACATCCGCACGCTCGACGAGGCGCAGGCGTTCATGACCGCGCTCAAAAGCCTGCTCGAATACATCGAGGTGAGCGATTGCAACATGCACGAAGGGCGGCTGCGTTTCGAGGCCAACATCTCCGTGCGCCCCCGCGGCACGGAAAAGCTGGGCACCAAGGTCGAGATCAAAAACCTTAACTCGATGAAGGTCGTCCTCAAGTGCATCGAGGCCGAGACGCACCGCCAGGTCCAGCAGATTCTCGACGGCCGGCCGGTCATCCAGGAAACGCGCCTTTGGGACGAAGCCGCCGGCGTTACCCGCTCGATGCGCTCCAAGGAGGAGGCCAATGACTACCGCTACTTCCCCGACCCCGACCTGGTGGAGGTCGACATCGACGACGCCCGCATCGAGCGGGTGCGCGGCGAACTGCCCGAACTGCCCGCGGCCCGCCGCCAGCGCTTTATAGAACGCTTCGGCCTGCCCGAATACGACGCCGGGGTGTTGACGAGCTCCAAGGCACTGGCCGACTACTTCGAGGCCGCGCTGAGCACGCACGGGAATCCCAAGGCCCTCGCCAACTGGATCATGACCGAGACGATGCGGTTCCTCAACGAAGATCCCGACCGCACGATCGCCGATTACCCGATCGCCGCCGCTGACTTGGCCGACCTGGTGCGCCTGATCGACGCGGGCATTATCAGCGGCTCGATCGCCAAAAAAGTCTACGCCGCCATGCTGGCGGGCGAGGGAAGGCCCGACGCGATCGTCAAGGCCAAGGGCCTCGTCCAGATCAGCGCCGCCAACGAAATCGAACCGATCGTGGACCAGGTGCTGGCCGCCAACGCCCGCTCGGTCGAAGACTACCGCAACGGGCGCGAGCGGGCGCTGGGGGCGCTGGTGGGCCAGGTTATGAAAGCCACGCGCGGCAAGGCCAATCCCCAACTGGTCAACGAACTGATCATCCGCAAAATCAAGGGTTGATGAGGCTTTTTTCCGTTTGGGGTTCCGGCCATCGCGTTACGTCTCGGCCCTGATTCCCTTTGAACCGGTGCGGCCTTTCTGATGCAATATGAAATACGGTCCGGCCCCCGCGGGCTGTCGGAAATCATCCGCGAAAGGTTCCCGCGCTGACCAGTTCACGGCAAATACTCACCGCCCCCGCCGGCGAACCAGCGCCGGCGGTTCCGCCCGGGCCGGCCGTCGTGCGCGTGCTCTGGTTCACGATGGCCCTCAACCTGGCCAACGCCGGCCTCAAGCTGGTCGTGGGATTGCTGAGCGCCAACCTGACCGTCGTCTCCGACGCCGTTCACGGATTCCTCGACGCCTCGAACAACGTGATGGGCCTTTTGATTATGCGGGTGAGCTGGCGTCCGCCCGACGCCCGGCACCCTTACGGCCACCGCAAGGCCGAAGCGCTGGCGGCGCTCGGTATCGGCGCGCTGATGGTCCTCATTTCGTGGGAAATCCTCAAAAAGATCGCCGCGCGCCTGACGGGCCATGCGGTCATTCACCTGCCCGCCGTCACGACCCTCTGGCTGGTGATGGTCGGCATCGGTCTGGCGATCAATATTTTCATCGCCATCTACGAGGAACGGCGCGGCCGGCGGCTTTCGAGCATGATCCTGCTGGCCGACGCCGCCTACACGCGCTCCGACATCATGGTCTCGCTCCTGTCGCTGGCTTCGCTGGCGCTCGAGCGGCGCCTGCCATGGCTCGATCCGGTCCTCTCGGCCGTCGTCGTTCTGTTCATCCTATATAACGCCGGCCATGTCGTGCGCGACAACGTGCTGCTGCTGACCGACTCCGCGCAACTGGACACCGAACCCATCCGCCGGCTGGTGGAGTCGATCGTGGGGGTCGAAAATTGCCACGCCATCCGCACCCATGGCATGCCCGACGAAGTGCACCTGGATCTGCATATCGTCGTCGCGCCGCAACTGAACGCCCGCAACGTCTACGACATCGAGACGCGCGTGCGGAACGAGCTCATGCGCGCCTTTCCCCAGATCTGGGAAGTGGCCATCCACCACCAGACCCACGCCCCGCGCAGCAACGAGCCGCTGCGGCGGCGGACCGCCGGCGAAGGCGTCGTCGAAACCAAACCGAACGACGAATAACGAGGCGCGAATCCGAGGGTTTCTCATCCGCGTGCCGGCGGCGGCGCCCCCTTGTTCCCGGCCTCCGAACGGATCGTGTTTCGTGCCTCGCCAAACGGGGATTGCATTTCGTCGCGCGGCGCGCTAATGATATTTTTTTCGCGGCCCGGGGTAGCGCCGCAACCGGGTCTGTCGCGAGACCCGGGGCCAGCCCAACGACCCAAAGGAGACGCGCCATGAAAATCGTGCTCGCATATTCGGGCGGACTCGACACGTCGGTGATCCTCAAATGGATCCAGGAACAATACGACGCCGAGGTCATCGCCTTCTGCGCCGACATCGGCCAGGAAGAGGAATTGCAGGGCATCCCGGAAAAGGCCCGCAAGACCGGCGCGTCGAAGTGCTACATCGTGGACCTTGTCGAGGAATTCGCCGCCGATTTCATCTACCCGATGATCCAGGCCGGCGCGATCTACGAGGGCCAGTATCACTTGGGCACGTCGATCGCGCGGCCCCTCATCGCCAAGGCCCAGATCGACATCGCACGCAAGGAAAAGGCCGCGGCCGTGGCCCACGGCGCCACCGGCAAGGGCAACGACCAGTGCCGTTTCGAACTCACCTACGCCGCCCTGGCGCCCGACCTCAAGGTCATCGCGCCCTGGCGCGAGTGGACCTTCCAGGGGCGCACCGACTTGATCAACTACGCCAAGGCGCACGGCATCCCCGTGCCGGTGACGGCCAAAAAGCCCTATTCCTCAGACCGCAACCTGCTTCACATTTCATTCGAGTCGGGCATCCTCGAAGACCCCTGGGCCGAGCCGCCGGCCGACATGTTCGTCCTGACCACGGCCCCCGAAAAGGCGCCCAACAAGCCGGAATACATCGAGATCGAGTTCGAGAAGGGGCGCGCCGTGGCCCTCAAGACCGGCGACGACGAGTCGGCGCGCCCTCTCACGCCCGGCGGGATGCTTAAAGCCCTCAACAAGATCGGCGGCCGCCACGGCATCGGGCGCGTCGACATGGTCGAAAACCGCTTCGTCGGCATGAAGTCGCGCGGTGTTTACGAAACCCCCGGCGGCACGATCCTCATGCACGCCCACCGGCAGATGGAAAGCCTCACGATGGATCGCGAGGTGATGCACATGCGCGATTCACTCATCCCGCGTTATGCCGAGATGGTCTATTACGGCTTCTGGTTCTCGCCCGAGCGCGAGGCGCTCCAGGCGCTGGTCGATGAAAGCCAGCGCTACATCGGCGGCACGGTGCGCCTGAAACTCTACAAAGGCGCCATCACGACCGCCGGGCGCAAGTCGGCCGTTTCGCTCTACCAGGAGGCGGTGGCGACGATGGAGGCCGACGCCGGCGCCTATAACCAGGCCGATGCGGGCGGCTTCATTCGGCTCAACGCCCTGCGCCTCAAGGCGCGGTCCGCCAACCAGGGCAAGCCGCGCCTGAGCCGCAAAAGCAGGATCGAGCTGGGTTGAAGCGACCCGCAACATCTTGCGAATTCCGTATCATGCACCGGTAAACAGCATTCCTTTGTCGTGATCGTGGTCGTGATCGTGGTCGTAAAATTTTTGAGCGACATCGATCACGATTACGATCACGAAAATCCCGTGCTTGATTGGCGTTCATCCATATGCCGTCCCACGATTTCGTGGTATTCTCTCGCGGCCGCTTTTAGCTGTCGCTACGGGCTGTCGCTTACGGCCATCGCTACCGGCTGTCGCTTTCGACTTTCGCTATCGACTTTCGCTTTCGGCATGATTTTTACCGTCGCATCGGCTATGGTACGGGCAGCATTGTATTCACCCGGAAGGGATGCGGCCCGACATCATGGAAGACCGGCGACAATTGTTCTTGTTTTACGGGGCGGCGCTGTGCATGGCCGCCGCGATGGGCATCCACGAGTCGACTTTCAACAATTTCCTCTCCGACACCTTCGCCCTGTCGGCCGGCTCGCGCGGTAATCTCGAACTGCTGCGCGAATTGCCCGGCCTGCTGGTGGTCATTATGGCCGGCCTGCTGGCGGCGCTCTCAGTGACCCAGCTCGGTCTGGTCGGCGGGTGGGTGATGGTGGCCGGGTTGGCCGGCATCGGCCTGCTGGGCCGTCATTGGGGGCCGATGCTGGTCATGATGTTCATCATCAGCTCCGGGATGCACCTGATGCAACCGGTCGGCCAGTCGATCGCCATCGGCATGAGCGGGCGGCACGATCGCGGCAAGCGGTTGGCCCAGGCCGACGTCGTGGGGACGATCGGTTCGATTCTGGGCACCGGATTCGTCTACCTCGCGTTCAGGGTCACGCCGCACTACCGATTGGGCTTTCTCATCGCCGCCGTTTTGGCGGGCGGGTGCGCCGTCCTCTACGGCGCGATGCACCTGCCCCACCTCGTCCAGCCGCGGGCCCGCTGGGTCATGAAGAAGAAGTACTCGCTCTATTACGCGCTGGAATTCTTTTTCGGGGCGCGCAAGCAGATATTCATCACGTTCGGGCCATGGGTGCTCATCAAAATTTACGGCCGTGAAGCCAGTTCCATCGCCGTCCTGATGTTGGTCGCCGCCGCCATCGGCATCGTCACCAAGACTTTGGCCGGTTGGGCGATCGACCGCTTCGGCGAACGCAACGTGCTGGTCGCCGATGGCCTCGTGCTCTGTCTCGTTTGCCTCGGCTACGGTTACGCGGGCCATCTCACCCACACGACCGAGGCGGCGCGCCTGCTGGCCAGCGCCTGCTACATCCTCGACAATTTGCTCTTTGCCGTCGGCTACGGCCGGATGGTCTACGTCTCGCACCTGACCGAAACTCCCCAGGAATTAACATCGACCCTGTCGATGGGAGTTTCGATCAACCATATCGTCTCGATGACGATTCCCTCGGTGGCCGGGGCGATCTGGGTTGCGTTCGGTTACCAGCGGGTTTTCCTGGGAGCCGCCGTGCTGGCCGTCTGTATCTCGTTGCTCGCCTCGCGAGTGCCCGTCCGCCCGCGCGCCGCGGCGCCGGCGGCCGGTTGATAAAAGTAATGCATCCACATTACGGGGAGGATTCACCCGCCCCGGGCCACGTCGGCGAGCCTCATTCTAGTTGTTGACTCCGCCGTTCGTCGCCCCTACCATCATGGCTGTTTTGTCACAAACCAAAAGGGTGCCATTGGTATGCGGTATCATCTCTCCGTACCTTTTCTTTGCTTGTTTTTGACCGCCGGTCTTCTCGCCTCGTGCGCCGCCGGGGCCGTCCGCTACAGCCGGATGCCCGCGAACGCCGACGCGGCCGACACGCTTGTCGGCATCGACTACTTTGCCGGCTGGTGGCCCGAATCGCCCAATAAGTGGCAGGATCGGCGGACGGGACACGACTGGCGCGCGGATTACCCCGAGCGCGTGCCGCTGCTGGGCGAATTCAACAACCAGGAAACGATGGACCGCGAGATCGTCGCCGCGGCCGACTACGGCGTCGATTTCTTCGCGATCCTCTGGTATCCGGTCGGGCTGCCTTCGCGGTCCGAGCGCGGGAACGACGGGCGGCGCCACGAACGCAATCTTAACCGCGGACTCGACGATTTCATGGCATCGCCCAACGCCGGCCGGATGAAATTCTTTGTCGAATTCTGCAATCACCAGCCCTTCCGGGTGGTCACCGACGAAGACTGGAACTACTGCACCGGCGTCTGGCTCAAGGCCATGGCCCACCCCAGTTATCTGCGCGTGGGCGGGCGGCTGGTCTTCAAGTTCCACAGCGGCGGACGTTTTTACGAGGATTGCGACGGCGACATCCAGAAGTGCCGCGCACGCCTGAACGATCTGCGCGACAAGGTCCGCAAGGCGGGACTGGGCGAAATGGTCATCTGTGGCGGCAACATGGGCCCGGTAAAGGAAGGCCACTGGGCGCTGGGCCTTTTCGACTTCGGCGGCGATTACAACGCGGTCCTGGTCGAGGAAAAAGCCAAAGGCGGCCCCGACCAGCCGTTCGCCCTGGAGGCCGATTTCGCGGCGCGCATCCGCGAGGAACGCAGCCGGTCGCTCATCCCCTACATGCCCTTTTTGCTCGCCGGATGGAATCCGCGCCCGTGGCACGGCACGACCAATTTCGCCCTGCCGACCCGCGCCCAGTGGAAGGCCGAACTCGAACGCGTCGCCCGCGAACTGTCGGCTAATCCCAACCTGGGCATTCCGCTTCCCGACGGCAGGCTCCAGAAGGCATTCAATATTTATGCCTGGAACGAATTCGGCGAAGGCGGCTTCGTTGCCCCCACCCGCGGCGACGGCTACATGAAACTCGAATGCATCCGCGAGGTGTTTGGCGTCAAGAAGCCTTCCGAAAAACCGTGATTTGTGCGCGCGGTTTCCTCCCGGCGAAAGAATATCGCGTCGGATAGCCGTGCTTTTCATACAATCCTGTCAGTCACGATGGCGCGATCATCGTGCGAAGCGATGACGATGCAATACCTCCAAACTCCCCAAAGCGCCGATGCGGTCGACACACTCGTCGGCATCAATTACTTCGCCGGCTGGTGGCCGGAGACGCCCAACAAGTGGCAGGACCGGTTCGACGGCCACGATTGGCGGAGCGATTACGCCGGCCGGGTGCCTTTGTTGGGCGAATACAACTGCCAGGAAACGATGGACCGCGAGATCGTCGCCGCGGCCGACCACGGGGTGGACTTCTTCGCCATCCTCTGGTATCCCATCGGCATGTCGGCGGCGGGCGCCGGCAGCGACGGCACGCACCACGAGCGCAACCTAAACCGCGCGGTCGACGAGTTCATGGCTTCGCCCCACGCCGCGCGGATGCGTTTCTATGTCGAATTCTGCAACCACCCGCCGTTTTACGTCGTCACCGACGAAGACTGGAATCGTTGCGCGCGGGTCTGGCTCAGGGCCATGGGCCACCCGAGTTATCTGCGCGTCGGCGGGCGGCTGGTCTTCAAGATTCACAGCGGCGGCCAGTTTTACCTGGATTGCGGCAAGAACGTCGAGCAATGCCGCGCCCGGCTCGATGATCTGCGCGGCAAGGCGCGCGCGGCCGGTCTGGGCGAGATGGTCATCGCCGGCGGCAACCTGGGGCCGGTCACTTCCGATCATTGGGCTTCCACCGTCTTCGATTTCGGCAACGACTACATGGTCATCAACGAGAAGCTGACCGGTGAGGAAGACCATCCGTATGAGACGGAGGTCGACTACGCGCGCGAATTGCGGCGGGCCCAGATGAATTCGCTCATCCCCTACATGGCCTTCACCGCCGCGGGCTGGAATCCGCGCCCCTGGCACGATCCACGGCCGAAGTTCGCCCTGCCGGACCGCGCCCAGTGGAAGGCCGAACTGGAGCGCATGGCCCGCGACGTGGCGGCCATGCCCAACCTGGGCATTCCCCTGACCGGCGGCGCGCGCCAGAAGGTCTTCACGATCTACGCTTGGAATGAGTTCGGCGAGGGCGGTTTCGTCGCGCCGACGCGCGGCGAAAGCTATATGAAACTGGAATGTATCAAGGAAGTGTTCGGCGTGAAAAAACCGTGACCGGACTTCCGAAGCCGGGCGATCGAGACGGCCGGCGTGGCGCGGGCGCTTGTCTACTCATACAGCGTCCAAGTGGGGCCGACGGCGGCATCCTGCCGTAGATCGCGAACCTTCAATCCGCCGCCGAACAGGCGGATATATTCCTGGGCGCTCACGGTGACGGCCACGATTCGCGACCGGTCGCGGTAATGGGCGCGATGGGCGTCGGCCGCTTCCTGCGTGGCGAAAATGTGATTGGCGTTGTGGAGCTTGGCCGCCCGTGAGCCGCGACGGCCTCTCACCGAAAGGCGATAGGCAACCTGCGGTCCAGTGGGAACGTCTCTGAGAATATCGGCCCCCGCTTTGGCGAGCGGAACCGCGCCCAGCGCCGCGACGCCGCCGATCCGCAGAAAATCCCGTCGCTTGATCAGAGGCTGACTCATAGCAATGCTCTTGCGGAAACCGAAACTCTTAGCAGGGGGAAGAGCCGACTTCCCCGCCGGTTCGACGACGTTGCCGCCGCCGGCCCAGACTTTGCGCCGCGACTTTCCTCAGGGAGGCGCGGAACCGACAGCACAACCTGGTCTCACCAAGCGTCTGACCCGAAGCTCAAACTCAGACCGTACGCGAGGCCGAAGCCCCGATCCGATCCAAGACAATGCTTCAGTGTTTCCTGCCGGCCGGACTCGCGACCTTTCTGCGTCAAATTAGGCACGACAAAACAATTATTCAAAACGAGTGTGTTATAGGTTTTTGCATTCGATTAGTCAAGATTATTATGCATCGCCGCGTAATCCGGGCGCACGACATGAATAGGGGTTGTGAAGAAAATGTTCGCTTTTGGCCACCAATTGTATAGTATTATATACTATACAGATTGGAGGTGGCCATGGAAAACGC
>JAMCWS010000013.1:394-3892 GCA_023480605.1 bacterium | reverse complement strand
AAGTGGCCCTGGTGGCGCTGCCAGGTGACGGTCGTCATGCCGTGCGAGCGCATGAGGCGGAGCAGGCGCGCCAACTCGGCGTCACCCGTGAGAATCATCCCCCCCTCGCCGGTCGACATGTTTTTATTGCCAAAAAACGAAAACGTTCCGGCGCGGCCGAACGTGCCCAGACAGCGACCAGCGAGGCGTGCCAGCGGCGCGTGGCAGGCGTCCTCGACGACGTCGATGCCGCGCTCCCCCGCCAGCGCCATGATGGCCGCCATGTCTGGCGCGTGGCCGCCGTAGGCCATCGTCACGATGAAGCGCGTGCGCGGCGTGAGTTTGCGCGCCGCGTCGGCGGGCGAGAGAGTCAGGTCGTCTTCGGAGGCGCAATCGACCAGCACCGGTCGCGCCCCCAGGTAAAGGCCGGCGTTGAGGGTGGCAACGAAGGTGAGGGCCGGCACGAGGAACTCGTCGCCCTCGCGCAGTCCGGCGGCCTGGTAGGCCAGGTGCAGGGCGGCCGTGCCGCTGGCGACGGCGACGGCATGCGGGGCGCCGTGGGCGGCGGCGAACTCGCGCTCGAAGGCCTCGACCTCGGCGCCCATCGTCACCCAGCCCGAGTGGATGACGCGCGCGGCGGCGGCGGCTTCCTCCTCGCCCAGGGTCACGTCGGTCAGCGGCACGGTGATCTGCGTCATCGGCGAGTCCCCGCCAGTGGGCTGAGGCGATTCAGTTTCCACATGCCGACGGCCAGGCCGACCGCCCCGAGGACGGCGACGGGCCAAAGCCCCAAAACCAGTCCGGCCGGAATGCCGATGGCGCTCAGGACCGTCCCGCCCGTCAACACCCGCCGGCGAATGGCCAGGATCTCGCGTTCGGCGTCCGAGGGGCGCGGGGGAAAGCCGCAGTGCGAGCAAGCCTCGGCCCGCGTCGAGATCTCCTTGCCGCACTCGGGGCATGGGCTCATGCTCATCCGTAATGCCCTCCACAGCGAGAAAATGGTCATTTCGGGCACAGGGCCAGTTTATCGCCGCGTCCGGCGCGGTTCAATCGTAATGATGCCGCCCCACCGCCACCCCCGGAGCCGCCGTTCCCACCTTGACAGGAAACCGCCCCTGCGCGATAGTCGAATCATGGGGATTCGGCCGAATGATCGGGATTCGGCCGATTTGCCGGGGTTCGGGTGGTCCTTCACGCTCCCCGGCCCACCGTCGATATCGCTCAATGGAGTTCCCGCCACTTGGAGACCCTCGAAACACGAAACCTGATCAAGACCTATGGTGGACGACGCGTTGTCAATGAAGTCAGCGTAACCTTGAGCCGCGGTGAAATCGTCGGCCTGCTGGGCCCCAACGGGGCGGGCAAGACGACGACCTTCAACATGGTGGTGGGCATCGTGAAGCCCGACGCCGGCGAAATCCTGATGGAAGGCAATGATATCTCGCACCTGCCGCTTTACAAGCGCGCCCGCGCCGGCTTGGGCTACCTCACCCAGGAGACCTCGATTTTCCGCAAGATGACCGTCGAGGAGAACGTGCTCGCCATCCTGGAGACGACGACGCTCACCCGCCGCGAACAGCGCCAGCGCCTGGAAATGATCCTTGAGGAACTGACCGTTTCGCACCTGGCGAAAAATTACGCCTACACGCTCTCGGGGGGCGAGCGCCGGCGGGTTGAAATCGCCCGCGCCCTGGCCATCGAACCTCACTTCATGCTGCTCGACGAGCCGTTCTCGGGGGTCGACCCCAAGTCGGTCGAAGAACTCCAGGAAATCATTTACCAGATGCGCGACCGGGGACTGGGGATCCTCATCACGGACCACAGCGTGCGCGAAACATTGAGCGTCACCGATCGTTCTTACATCATACATGAGGGGACGATCCTACACCACGGCTCCGCCGAAACGCTTGTGGTCAACGCGGAGGTTCGCAAACTCTACCTGGGCGAGAATTTCTACATGGAGACCCGCGCGCACAAACGCAAACGCGTCGCGGTGGCAGATCGTACGGAAGGAGATGGTTCTCTCTAATTCCCCGCCGGCACGCCCGTACCGGCGGCACAATTCATCGGGAAAAAGGAGTTACCTGATGCCGCTGCAAATCACCGGACGACACATGACGGTAACCGAGGAACAAAAAGATTATATCGATAAGAAAGTTAATCGACTGCGCCGGTTGTGCCCGAAGATCGACGAATTGAGTTTCAGGCTGACCAAAGAAAAACTGAATTATCAGGCCGACGCCATCCTCCGCGCCGGCAGCCTGACGGCCCAGGCCAGCATTCAAACCCCGCAGGTGCTCGAAGCCATCGACATGCTGGTCGACAAGATCGAAGCCCAGGTAACCCGGTCCAAAACCAAGCGAACCGACAAGAAGACCGCCGCGCGCGGAAAAACACGCGCCCAGATTCCCGGCGAAGCCGGCGAACCGGCCGCCGAAACCGACGAGGATGAGGAAGAACCCGAGGCGCGAGACGCGGTCGAGGCCTGAGTGGGCGGCATCGGCACACACTGACAGCGCAACTTTTTCCGGGGGCGGACTCGACGAGTTCGCCCTCTTTGCTGTACCCCGCGCATGGCGTTGAACCGAGGGGTGAAAATCCCGCCCGGGCCGCGGATGATAATTCACACCATCGCAATCGTTCTCTTCCTCGTGCTCGTGCCCGCAATCGTCATCGATCTATTCGATTTGGCCTCGAATGCGCGCCGCGGAGCGAACGATCACGATCACGATCACGATTACGATTATCAAAAGAGAATCGCGGGATGCGTTTCGCCTTTTCCATATCCCTTCCCGCGACGCTCACTCGCTTACCGTCCACAAATCGAATCTCTGGCGAAAAGCACCAGGATTGTATAGAATGTTCGTCCATGCCGAATCCCGCCCGCCGGCCATGGCGCCGCCGGGCCGGGAGCGGGGGAACCACCCCTTGGGGCGTATCGCCGTCATGGCGTAGGGCACCTCTCTGGCCCGAGCCCGTCAGCTAACCTCGCAGGCAACGGAGAGGAGCGCCTCCGGATGATTCCGGGAACTCCTCGGTAACATCCACGCGCGGAGGTGAATCATGTCCGCATCCATCACAGACGGCGTGCCCCGTCCGGGGCATTTCCGAAGGTTTTCTTTCCGTATTCCGCCACGCCCGCATTCCTCCCGCGCCCGTTTTGCGCCGATCGACAGTGGCGCCGCCGCTTATGACGCCTACGGCGCCGCCGCCTTTGCCCGAGGGAGCTGACCGCGCCGGTGATCTACCGCCCCCCCTCGCACGGCGGGCCGCCATTCACCCGGCGGCGCGCCGATCCGACTCGAACGGCAAGAGGAGCCATGGCCCATGGTCAAGAGGATTTTTCGGACGCTGCTGGGCGCGCCGCGCAATATCACCGATCCGCAGACTTATCATAATATCGCTCTGGTGGCCATCCTGGCCTGGGTGGGGTTGGGCGCCGACGGCCTGTCGTCGTCGGCCTACGGCCCCGACGAGGCCTTCCGGGCCCTGGGCAACCACACCTACCTGGCCGTGGCG
>JAMCWS010000013.1:0-378 GCA_023480605.1 bacterium | reverse complement strand
ATCGAACATTTTCCCTTCGGCGGCGGCGGTTACATCGTCGCCAGCGAACTGCTCGGGCCCGGCTTCGGCGTGGTTTCGGGCTCGGCCCTGCTGGTGGATTACGTCCTCACCGTATCGGTGTCGATCGCCAGTTGCGCCGACCAGATTTTCAGCGTCCTGCCGGCGCCTTGGCACGCCTACAAACTGGGCACCGAGGCGGTCATCATCAGCGTGCTCGTCATCCTGAACCTGCGCGGGGTCAAGGAATCCATCCTGGTGCTGACGCCGATTTTCATCGTGTTCCTGCTGTGCCACGCCATCCTCATCTTCGGCGGCGTGGGATCACACCTGGGCCAGATGCCGCGCGTCGTGCGCAAGATGCACAAGGACGACCAGGAC
>JAMCWS010000361.1 GCA_023480605.1 bacterium | reverse complement strand
CGTAGACGGGCAGTTCCTTGTCGCCCAGGGCATTGATGATCATGAGGGGGATGAGTTTTTCGGGAAACTGGTAGGGGCCGTAATTATTCGAGCAACGCGTCACCACCACCGCCAGGCCGAATGTGTGATGGTAGGCGCGGCAGAGCAGGTCCGCGGCGGCCTTGGAGGCCGAATAAGGACTGTTGGGGGCCAGGGGGCTGTCCTCGGTGAAGAGCCCCTCGGCGCCCAGCGAGCCGTAAACTTCGTCGGTGGAGACCTGGACGTAGCGGGCGACGCCGGCCGCCAGCGCCGCGCGCAGCAGGCACTCCGTGCCCATGACGTTGGTGCGGACGAACTCGGCACCCGAAAGGATGCTGCGGTCGACGTGCGACTCGGCGGCGAAGTTGATGACCGTCTCGATCCGGTGCTCCTGGAGCAGCGCTCCCACGCGCTCGCCGTCGCAGATGTCGCCCTTGACGAAGGAATAGCCGGAGGCCGTTTCGAAGTCGGCCGTGCTTTCAAGGTTTCCGGCGTACGTGAGGGCGTCGTAATTGACGACGCGCACGCCGGGCCGCTCCCGCAGCAGACGGCGGATGAAGTTGGAGGCGATAAAACCGGCCCCGCCGGTTACGAGCACGGACTGGAGCACGTGGTTGGCCATCGGTGGTATTCCTCGGCAGGCAAAATAATAAACAATAGGTTTTTCATAGCAATGGGGAGGCTGCCTGGGCTGCCTCCCCACCGATCATAGTCCACGAATGCGCGACTCGGCGATAATTTACTGCAGCGTCACCAGAATCATGACGAGGCCTTTTTCGCCCTTGGCCAGCGGCGTCATCGCCTTGCCCAGGATCGCGCCCGTGGCCCGTTTATGATCGGCCACCTTCATGGCGTGACCGGCCGTGGCCGAGGTGGTCAGCAGATCGCCCGGCGCGACGGCCGCGGCGGTGGCGTCAACCCGGCAATAGACGCGGCCGGTGAGGGCCACCGGGTGGCCGCCGGCGGCGAGCGAGCCGGCCTGGCCCATCTTCATGCCGGTGCTGAGCCCACCGGCGCCACTGATGACGCCGGCGACCGTACGGTCGTAGGCTTTCGTGCTGACGATCAGCTTGCCCGCCTCGACGGGGTCGATGCAGACGACCGTGCCGGGCTCGATGGCGTCGTCCTGACCAGCGGCCGGCCTGACTTCGAATTGCTCGGCCAGGTCGCTGCCGCCCTTGATGTTGGCGACCGTCATCGACACCTCGCCGGCCACGTCGAGTCGGGTTGCGGGTGAGGCGACACCGAGGCCCACATTGCCATTGAGATCGATGGTCAGATGGCCCTGGCCGCCATACGCGTTATTGGCGAAAATCTGGAGTTTTGTGCCCGTGAACCCGCCGATCAGCATGTTGTTTCCCGTGCCGATGATGGCCCCGGCGTTTTGGAGCAGCCCGGGCGAACCCGAGCCGTAAGCCGACAGGATGACCGAGGAATTGGGATTTTCGGCCGAGATGCGTGTGGCCCCGGCGCCGGGATCGACGTTCCCCACGGCCTTGATGACCGAGGTGTAACCGGTGGCGCTGGTGACGACCGTCAGATTGGCCGACGGATTGTTCGTACCCATCCCGATTTTGCCCGTGTTGGCGATGAACATGTGACCGTTGGGATTGGTATAGGCGCCGTTGGCGAAGAACATGACGGGGGTGCCCGAGCCGCCGCCAAACACGGCGCGTTGGCCGTAGGCGAGCAGCGCGCCCGCGCCGGCCAGCGTCCCCGGGGCCGTTGATCCGTAGGCGATAAACTGGAAATTGGACGCCGGATTACCGAGCGTCATGCGCGTGCTCCCCCAACCCGGATCATAGAGGTTAGTGAGGCCATATACGACCGTGTGGCCGGTCGTCAGCGAGGTCTGGAGATTGAGCTTGCCGTTGATCTGGGCGTCTGGATCGCCAAGGATCTGCACGGCTCCGGCGGGCGCAACAAGGAAAATGACGACGGCCGCCAAAAAAATCCATGTGGTTTGAGGCATCGTGCGCATGTTCATTCTCCTAATGATCGCATTATCGGCCAAAGTGGTCGCCCTCACGAACGGCGGCTCCGATTCATATCGCTGCGACCCAATTTCCAAAACGGATGCGGATTCAGGCGCATCCCCACCCGACAACTTCGTCGCGTTCCTCTAATATATAACATTGGGAGCCGTTGGGCTGCCATATCATTCACGTGTTTTCGGCCCGGCTCGGAGGCAACCGTCATCCGCCCCCGAGTGGTGCGGTCGGCATCGCCAAGTCCAGGTAAATCAGCTTGACGGATTTTCCCTCAAGCAATGTCACTTCCAGGCGATTCGCCCCGGAAATGACCTGTTGCGCCGGCACGATCCATCCCGTCATCGTCGCCGCGCCATCGGTGGGGCGGGCATACGGCGTGGGGTAGGGCTCATCGTGACTGGCGCTCGGTTCGAGCGGCTTCCCATTGAGCCGGGCGGTCCAGCGCCTGCCGGACAGGGCCGAATCCGCCTGGATGCGCAACCGGCCCGGCACGCGCCAACCCCCCGGAGGCGTCGCCATGTCCAATTCGTAAACGAGAGGCCGGCCTGGGCCCGCCAGGCGGGGCAACGCATGAGACGGAAGGCCCCATCGCTGGACCGTTCCGCGAAAATAGCATTGCGGCTGCCGGTCGAGAAACGCCGGATCGGCCAGATGGGCGATGGCGTCGAAGGGAGGTTCGCCATAGGCTTCGGGCAGCCGCCGCTCGTCCTGGCGGTAATAAACGAAGTTGTAAAGGCTCACGCCATCGGCCCCCTGCGCGTGGGCCAACCGGGCGGTCGTATAGAGTTGCTCGCGGGTCGCCCGCCGGATCGCGCCGGTGACCGGCGCGCCGCCGGGGGTGTTGGCGTGCGAAGCGCAGTGGGTCATCTCCAGATAGATCTCCGGCGCGTTCCCGACGAGTTTGCGGATCCGCGCGAGATCAGTCTGCTGGTTGGTGTAATAGAAGGATGAAAGATTGAGGATGTCGACGCCCGACCCGATCAGCGCCGGCAGATCGAGCCCCAGGTCGTCGTAATCCCCGAGTTGGGCCGGGATGCGCACGCCAAGACGCCGCCCGGACCCGCCCGGACCCGCATCGAGCCGCGCACGGACGGCGGTCACGAATGCGGTCATGAGGCGCTTGCGTTCGGCGACGGGCACTTCGTCAGGTTTGAAAAAACGGGGAAACCGCATGAAATCGAGTTCGAGCCCGTCGACGGCGTAGCGTTCGCATAGCTCGCCGACCAGGGCGAGTTTGTGTTCGCGAACCTGGGGAATGGCCCAATTCCACGTCAGATGATAACGGGCGGCGGACTTGGGATCGAAGCGGTACTCGGGATGGTCGCGATGGATGCGGCTGGCCAACTGCGTCATCCACCAAAATTCGGGGTGTTCGGCATGGTAACGGCGCAGCGCCTCGGGCGTGGCATCGGAGAACTCCAGCCCATGGCTGTCGTTGAGCCGCAGCGACACGAAGGGCGACAGGCCGCGCGCCCGGCAGCGGGTGACGAACAGACCCAGAATGTCGCCGCCCTCGATCATGTATTGCGCGAAACCGCACAAGGGCAGGCCGAAGGTATCGCGCCACCAGGCATAGTGAGCGTCGGCCGGATAAACCTTGCTTTTCCACCAGGGCACCCAGCCCGTCCCCGGTTGCAGGAGGTGAACGTCCACGCCGGTGTTCGCCGTCTCATCGATGCTGGCCAGAAGCATTTCGGGCTTGAACGATTCGCCCGGCTTGCGATAGGGGCTGAGGACATACTCGAGGTGGGTCGTGTCGTTGCCATAGAGCATGCGCGGCCGACCCGGTCGCCCGGAAGAGGCCGAAGGTGAGATACAGGCCTCGGCGCCCAGCCACCCGGCGGCGGGGCCCGGCGTGGCCGGCAGGGAGGGGCGGAGGGTTGTCGG
>JAMCWS010000108.1 GCA_023480605.1 bacterium | reverse complement strand
CCCGGCACGGCGCTTTCGGGCGGCCAGCAGCAACGCCTGTGCATCGCCCGCGCCATCGCCGTCGAACCCGAGGTGCTCCTCATGGACGAGCCCTGCTCGGCGCTGGACCCGGTCTCGACGGCCCGCATCGAGGACCTGATGCTCGAACTCAAGGAGCGCTACACGATCGTCATCGTGACCCACAACATGCAGCAGGCCGCCCGCGCCAGCGATTACACGGTGTTCATGTATCAGGGCCGCCTCGTCGAACACGGCCCCACTCCGCAAATCTTCACCAATCCCAGGAACAAGCAGACCGAAGATTACGTGACGGGAAGGTTCGGGTAAGACTGGAGGCTGGAGGTAAAGACGGAACGTTCGATTGGAGTTCAAGCTTCAGCTTGATATCCTTCAAATTGGTTATTGATAGCCGCGGAAATGCACATAACACCCAAAAGATACGTTTGGCGATCGTGCGAGGCTTCGCTTGATTGGGAACGGAGTCAACGATTGCCGATCGTTCTTTTTCGTGTCCTTTCGTGTGATTTCGTGGCTCAATCGCTGTCTTTTATAACGATACGTGAGGCAACCGCATGTCGATCCATTTCCAGCGCGAACTCGAGCAACTACGCAAGCGCGTCCTGACGGTCGGGACGGCCGTCGAGGAGGCCATCGCCAAATCCGTCGCGGCGCTGATCGGGCGCGACGCGCGGCTGGCCGAGGAGGTCATCCGGGGCGACGGCGCCATCGACCAGATGGAGGTGACCGTCGAGGAGGATTGCCTCAAGATACTCGCCCTCTACCAGCCGGTGGCCCTCGACTTGCGCTTCATCGTCGCCGTCCTCAAGATGAACAACGACCTGGAGCGTATGGGCGACCACGCCGTGAACATCGCCAAGCGCGCCGCCTTCCTCGCCCGGCGCGATCCGCTGGAGTGGCCCGACGGGATCGAGGCCATGGGGGCCGACGTCCAGCGGATGGTCAAGGAAGCACTGGACTCGCTCGTGCGCGGCGACGGCGATCTGGCGCGCAAGGTCATGCTCGATGACGACCAGGTGGACGCCGCCAAACGCCGCCTGGTGGACGCCCTGCGCGAGCGCCTGCGCGACCAGCCCGAGCATTACGAAAGCCTGCTCAAGATGATCGATGTTCCCCGTCAGCTCGAGCGGATCGCCGACCTGGCGACCAACATCGCCGAGGACGTGGTCTACATGGTCCAGGGCGCCATCGCCCGGCACCATTCGCTGGACGAATAACCGTCCCGTTACCGCGTTCGCGTCAAATTCCCTTGCCAAAACCGGTCGGATTGGTAGTGTGGTAATCCGATTGTGCATCCCCGCAGGTTGGGGCGGAGCAGCGGATCGGGTATTCCCTGATCGCCGCTCCAGCCGGCCGCGCCAGGCAAACGCCTTCGACTCGAAAGGACAACCGCACGGTGGACCGCAGTCTGATGAACGATTTGCTGCTGTGGCCGCTCTATAGCGGCGGGCTGGCGATCGCCGTGGTGGTTTTATTATCGCTCGATCTGCTCAAAAAGAGCCGGGGCAACGCCACGATGATCGAAATCTCGATCGCCGTCCAGGTGGGGGCCCGGGCCTTCCTGCGCCGCGAATACACTTACATCCTCTGGTTCGTTCTTGCCGTTTCGGCCCTTATCGCGGCGGGCGGCGTGTGGAAACCCGAGACGGGTCTTTCGTGGCGTACCGCCGTGGCGTTTTGCGTCGGCGCGTTCGGTTCGGCCCTGGCCGGTTACGTCGGCATGTCGATCGCCACGCGCGCCAACAGCCGCACCACCGAGGCCGCCCGCGAGGGGGGGGTCAAGGACGCCCTGGGCGTGGCCGTCAGCGGCGGCGCCGTGATGGGTTTGAGCGTGGTGGGTATATCGCTTCTGGGCCTTTGCCTGGTGATGGCCGTCTTTCGAGGCAAAGCGCAGATCGTCAACGGCTACGCCATGGGCGCCTCGCTGGTGGCGCTGTTCGCCCGCTCGGGCGGCGGCATCTACACCAAGGGCGCCGACATGGGCGCGGACCTGGTGGGCAAGGTCGAGGCCGGCATCCCCGAGGACGACCCGCGCAACGCGGCGACGATCGCCGACAACGTCGGCGATAATGTCGGCGACGTGGCCGGCCTGGGGTCGGACCTGATGGAATCCTACGTCGAGGCCATTATCGCGGCCATGGCCATCGCCGCGAGCCTGACCCTGGGCGAGACGTCAAAAACGGAGATGGTGATGTTGCCGATGGCGATCGCCGCCTGGGGGATCGTCTGTTCGGTGCTGGGCATCCTCTCCATTCGTCTGGCGGCCCGAAGCGATCCGCAAAAAGCCCTGATGAACGGAACTTACGTGGCGGCGGCCCTGATGATCGCCGGCAGTTGGCTGGTCGTCAAGTGGCTCGGGCACGGCTTCAGAGGCGGGCTGGATGAAACACGCTTCGAGGCCATGGGCATTTTTTACGCAACCGTGGCCGGCGTCGTCGCCGGCGGCGTGGTCGGTTTCGTCTCGGAATACTACACCTCGCACAAGTTCCGGCCAACCCGGGCCATCGCCCAGAACAGCCAGTCCGGCCCCGCCCTGACCGTAGTCGAGGGACTCAGCGTCGGAATGAAATCGTGCACCATCCCGACGATCATCCTGGCCGTGGCGATCCTTGTCGCTTATCACTATGCCGGCTTTTACGGCATCGCCATGGCGGCCCTGGGGATGCTGGCCACCACCGGCATCATCGTTTCGGTCGATTCATATGGGCCGATCGCCGACAACGCCGGCGGAATCGCCGAGATGGCGCACCTGGACCGTTCAGTACGCGAGATCACCGACAACCTGGACGCGGTCGGCAACACGACGGCGGCCATCGGCAAAGGCTTCGCCATCGGATCGGCGGCGTTCGCCGCCGTGGGTCTGCTGGTGGCTTACGTGAAGACGGCCGACATCACGACGCGCGAACTGGCCTTGAACAATCCGCGCATCCTGGCCGGCCTGTTGCTGGGAGGCATGTTCCCGTATTTCTTTTCGTCAATGCTATTCAAGGCCGTCAGCCGGTCGGCCTTCGCCATGATCGACGAGGTGCGCAAGCAACTGCGCGAAATCCCCGGCATCATGGAGGGCAAGGCCCGTCCGGATTACGCCCGCTGCGTCGACATCGCCACCCGGGGGGCCATCAACGGCATGCTCGTTCCGGGCGGCGTCGCCATCCTCCTGCCGGCGGTCGTCGGCTTCACGCTGGGCAAGCAGATGCTGACCGGCGTGCTGATCGGCGCTCTCGTCAGCGGCCTCATGATCGGCATCCAGATGGCCAACTCCGGCGGCGCGATGGACAACGCCAAGAAATTTATCGAGGAGGGCAATTACGGCGGCAAAGGCTCGGACGCTCACAAAGCGGCCGTGGTCGGCGATACGGTCGGCGACCCGCTCAAAGATACCGTCGGCCCCTCGATCAATATCCTCATCAAGCTCATGTGCGTCATCTCGCTGGTGATCGCGCCGCTGCTGGCCTGAACGAGGCGAAAGGACGGCTCCCCTCATGGCGGAAAATCGATCGACACTCCCCTGCCCCGGCGCGGATCTTTGGATCATGGCCGGCCAGTCGAATATGCAGGGGTGCGGCTATTTGCAGCACCCCATCGCGCCTGATCCACGCGTCTGGTCCTTCGGCATGGATTACCAGTGGGGCCCGGCCCGGCCGCCCCTGCACGATATCTACTGCGCGGCGGACCCCGTACACCGCGAACTCATGCTGGGGGTGGGAGCCGACGCCCAGGCCCTGGCGCGGCGCGCCGCCCGGGGCCGCGCCGGTACGGATCCGATGTGCGGCCCGGGTGTCTTCTTTGCCCGGACGCTGCTCAAACACCTTCCCGCCGACCGGTCGATCGCCCTGCTCCCGTTCGGCTCGGGCCACCAGGCTCATGCGGCTTTCGGCCGCGGTG
>JAMCWS010000419.1 GCA_023480605.1 bacterium | reverse complement strand
TTAACAAAGCCCAGGGTGAAGGCGCGCACGGAGTGCGCGACGGATCTCTGGGTCGATGTGATGTGCCGTGATGGAATGGAGGCCTGAAAGGCCGATTTTAACAAAGCCCAGGGTGAAGGCGCGCACGGAGTGCGCGACGGATCTCTGGGTCGATGTGATGTGCCGTGATGGAATGGAGGCCTGAAAGGCCGATTTTAACAAAGCCCAGGGTGAAGGCGCGCACGAAGTGCGCGACGGAGCCCTGGGTTCCGGAACGAAAATTACGGGAGCCCCGAAGGGGCGATCTAAATGCGACAGAGAAGCAAAGGAGATATCGAATGTCGCAGTCCTTGGTCAAGATCTACCTTCATGTGATCTTCTGCACCAAACGCCGCGACCCTTCCCTGATTGCGGATGTCTGTACTGAACTGTATCCTTATATGGCCACCGTCTTGCAGGGCTTGGATTGCCCGGCGTTGCTGGTCGGGGGGCACACGGATCATGTTCATCTGTTATGTTGTTTGTCCAAGATTCTTGATACCTCGAAAATGATCGAAAAAGTCAAATCTTCGACTTCCGCGTGGATCAAGCGCAAAGGTAATCGGTGGCGTAATTTCTATTGGCAGAGCGGGTACGGAGCGTTCTCCGTTAGTCCAACTAACGTTGAAAGAGTGAAAAGGTACATTTCGAATCAGAAGGAGCACCATCGGAAGGAAACGTTTGAGGACGAGTTTCGCAGGTTTTTGCGACGATATAAGGTGGATTACGATGAAAGGTACGTATGGATCTGAACAGAGTTAGATCGCCCTTTCGGGGCTCCGGTGTTGTTGGTTCATTGACCCAGGGCTCCGCCGTGTGCTTCGCACACGCCTTCGCCCTGGGCTATGTTGAATTCGGCCCTTCGGGCCTATGTGATTCACCCGCTAATACCCGTTGTGTGAGACCCGCAGATCACGCCATCCGCCGGCCCAACGACCAGGATTTCAGCTCCGATACGATTATTTGGGATATCCGGCATTCCCAACAAACAGAGGTTGCGTAGTGCTGAGGGGGGACAAATGTCGGAAAAGAAAAGCCGGGTTGTAAAGCTCTACGCTTCGTTGGATATCTTGGTAATGGAATTTCAAAGCCTTCTGATCGCTGAATTGGCGAAGGATGAATACTCCAGTTTTCTGCATCGTAGCCGAGACGATTTACATGTCGTCGGCCGTTTACACGTGATTCAGGGCAGGTGCGAAGATTTGAAGCACGCGAACGAACTGCTCGGTATGGAAAAACAGATTCGGCAATTATGCGAGAAATTAGACGAGTCCCAGCCATTGCCGATCGCGGTTCTGGATGAATATGTCGAGTCCTATCGACTGTTGAAAAAACAAAAGACAAAGGTTCCTTGGCACACCGACGATTTTGAAAGCGAACACAAGCGCCTGCGGAAGCAGTTGATTCAGAAGCTGCTTGGATAGTCACATTGAATGGAAGGTAGTTCACCCATGTCCGATCACAACGTCAACATCGCTCACTACAAACGCCAGATCGAGGAGGCGGCGGAATTGATTCGGCGACGGCACCGGGAGGCGCCGGAGGTCGGGATCATCTGCGGCACCGGGATGGGGGCGCTGGCCGAAAAAGTCGAGGCGCGCACTGTCATCCCGTACGACGAAATCCCCCATTTCCCCGTCTCGACGGTCGAGTCGCACCACGGCAACCTGATGATGGGGCGGCTGGCCGGTAAGGCGGTCATGGTCATGCAGGGGCGTTTCCATTATTACGAAGGCTACACGATGAAGGAAGTGACCTTCCCGGTGCGCGTCATGAAGGCGCTGGGCTGCAGGGCGCTGGTGGTCATGAACGCCGTCGGGAGCATGAACCCCCTCATCCCGCGCGGCTCGATCGTGCTGGTGAGCGACCACGTGAACCTGATGGGCGACAACCCGCTCATCGGCCCCAACGACGACGCGATGGGCCCGCGCTTCCCCGACATGTCGGCCCCCTACTGCCCCGCCCTGCGCCGGATCCTGCGCGAGGTGGCCCTCGAGGCGCGCCTGGCCCTCCACGAGGGCGTCATGGTCGCCGTCCAGGGGCCGAACCTGGAGACCCGCGCGGAGTACCGCATGTTCCAGATGCTGGGGATCGACATCGTCACCATGTCGACGGTACCCGAGGTGCTGGCGGCCAACCACGCCGGGATGAAGGTCGTGGCGCTCTCGACGGTGACCGACGAATGCCTGCCCGACGCCCTGAAGCCGGCCGACATCAGCGAGATCATCGCCGTCGCCCAAGGCGCCGAGGGGCGGCTCGAAACGCTGGTGACCGGGCTGTTGGCGCGGATGTAAGGCGCGCTCGCGCTCGTTATCGTTATCGCGCGCGCGGCGCGCGCGTCATCGCAATCGAATGAAACGCCCGCGCATCGACCGCCCGCCCTTCGCACCGGGAATGGGATCGTATCGATCACGATTACGATTACGATCACGATCACGATTACGAGCACGACGACGAGGACGAGCGCATGCGTATTGTTGTGTCTATTTGACACCAGCCCTCGATATGGCTAAAATCAGTGGGATCAATTGGGGGCCACCGTAGGAAGAACCGCCGGTTCGGCACCTGATTTTCCATCTCCAGCGAGGGCTGACGACCGTCCCATGACACCCCAGGAACAGACTCACCACTACAAGCAGACCATCAACCTGCCCGCCACCGAATTCCCGATGCAGGCCAAGCTGCCCCAGCGCGAGCCCGAACGCCTCGCCCGCTGGCAGGCCGAGGACCTGGCGGGCCGCATCCTGCGCCGCCGGGAGGGCGCGTCCAATTACTGCCTGCACGACGGCCCGCCTTACGCCAACGGCGACATTCACCTCGGCCACGCGCTCAACAAGATTCTCAAGGACCTGATCGTCCGCTACAAGACGATGACGGGCCACTACTCGCGTTACGTGCCCGGCTGGGATTGCCACGGTCTGCCGATCGAACAAAAGGTGCTCCAGAAGCTGGGCGGCAAGGCGCGGACGATGACACCGGCCGAAATCCGCCGCCAGTGCCACGACTACGCGCTGCACTGGGTCGAAATCCAAAGCCAGCAATTTCAACGGCTGGGCATCGGCGGCGACTGGGCGCACCCCTACCTGACGCTGGACCCCCAGGTCGAGGTGGGCATCCTTTCGGCGCTGCGCGACCTGGTCGAACGCGGCCTGGTGCGCAAGGGGTTCCGGCCGGTCTACTGGGATCCCGTTTACCAGACGGCTCTGGCCGAAGCCGAAATCGAATACGAAACCCACACTTCCGACTCGATTTACGTGAAATTTCCCCTGCTGGACGCGGCGGGCGTGCCAGGACTTGAAAATTTAACGAAGATCTCGCTCGTCATCTGGACCACCACTCCCTGGACCTTGCCCGCCAACCTGGCCGTCTGTCTGCATCCCGACTTCGAATACGTCGTTCTGGAGGCGAACCCGGTCGGCGGCTCAGCGGAGCATTACGTCGTCGCCAAGGAACTGACCGAGGCGTTCGCGGCGGCCTGCGGCCTGGGCGGGGCGCGCGTCGTCGCCGACATCCGTTCCCGTGATCTCGAAGGCCGCGTCTGCGCCCACCCCATCTTTCCGGGCAAGACAAGCCTCGTCATCCTGGGCGAACACGTGACGCTGGAGGCCGGTACCGGCTGCGTCCACACCGCGCCGGGCCACGGGGTCGACGACTTTATCGTCGGCCGTCGCTACGGGCTGCCGGTTTTCGTGCCGGTCGACGACGCCGGGCGGTTTACGGCGGATTACGCCGAAATGGCGGGGCGCAACGTTTTCGAGGCGAATCCGGCCATCGTCGAGAAGCTGCGGGCCACTGGCCTCTTGCTCGGTCATGGCACGATCACTCACCAATACCCCTTTTCGTGGCGCAGCCACAAGCCGATCATCTACCGGGCGACCGAACAGTGGTTCATG
>JAMCWS010000364.1 GCA_023480605.1 bacterium | reverse complement strand
GCCGAGGTGCTCGATGAACGAGCCGTAGAGGCGCGGGTCAACCGTGCCGATCCCGAGTTCGCGATGCAGCGTGAAGCGGGCGACGTTTTCCATGGCGGGGCTCATTGAATGGGATCAGCGTACGGACTCGAACAGCACCGGGTCGAACGGCACGCTCCGGCCGGGGCAGCCTTCGCGCCGGCAAAGCTGGCAACTACGGAAGTCACGCTCGACCGGGAACCGGATGCCCGAGACCGACTTGTTGGGAACCATGAGCATCGAATCGGTCAGCGTGACGCCGATCAGATCCTCGACGTCGCCCAGCAGGGCGAACAGGTCGCGCTGCTGTTCGATCGGCCAGACCCATGCGTCGCCCGATCCGGGATTCATGTGCGCTGTTTTGCCAAGCCCGAACTGGCGCGTAAGGTGCGCGTCCAGATGGCGGTTCGCGCAATTAAGCACGGCGCCCTTGATGGTATCGAGCCAGAAGCGTGTGAGGAAATCGCCTTCGGGCAGGTGCGCTTCGTCCATTTCGCGGCCGCAGGTGACGACATAAGGAAACAACCGGTGGACCCGGTCGAGATTGCGCCGCAGAACCTTGCTGCGGAAGGTTGTGCCCGACACCGTGACGGTGTCTTCACCCCGGGTGTCCACATAGGCTTCTATGAAGAGAGCCTTGGGATTGATGCGCGGCGCCAGGTCATCGAGGAGGTTGCGAAACGCAGCCTCGTCCTCCCCGCCGGCGCCGATCCGCAGCGTTTTCATGAGCGCGTCCACATCGAGTTCGTAATGGATATGATCGAGCACCGGCATGGGGATTGAACCTCCGAACACGCATGACACCGCATTCGCGCTGCGAATATCAAGCGAAAGCTTGAATTCCAAACAAAACCCTCGACGCTCCGCAATTCTTCTATTTCGCCAGCCAGGGGAAAAGGGGCGCGCCCTTGTCGACGGTCAGGCCCTCGGCGAGCAGGCCCCAGCGTTTATGGTCGGCCCAGGCGACCTCGCCCAGCGGTCGCTCCAGGCCGAGTCGCCGCCAGATCTCGGTCGCCGTGGCCGGCATCACCGGGGCGATGAGCGAGGCCAGCATGCGAAGCCCTTCGGCCAGAATGTAGAGGACCGTGTGCAGTTCGCCGGCGCGTGCGGGGTTCTTGGCCAGTTCCCAGGGTTTATGGATGGTGATGTAACGATCCAGGGCGGCCTGCCCCTCCCAGACTTTGTCGAGCGCGCGGCCGAACTCGAAATCGGCCATGAATCGTTCGTAGGCCGTGAAAATCTCGGCGAAGAGCGCCCGGATGGCGACCTCGTCTTCCGCGCCGTCGCCGCCACGCGGAATCGTGCCGCCGCACTTCTCGATCATCGTCAGCGAACGGCTGAGCAGGTTGCCCAGGCCCTTGGCCAGATCGGCGGTGTAGGTCGCCTCGAGCTGCTCGTAAGTGAAGTCGCTGTCCTGAAAAGGATGAATATAACGCGAAAGGTAATAGCGGACGACCTCGACGCCGTATTTGTCGATCAACTCGACCGGATCGACGACCGTGCCGAGCGACTTGGACATCTTGACGCCCGCCAGGTTGATATAGCCGTGGACGAACAGCGTTTTGGGCAGCGGCACGCCCGCCGAGAGAAGCATGGCCGGCCAGTAAACGGCGTGAAAGCGGATGATGCCTTTGCCGATGACATGGACATCGGCGGGCCAGTAGCGCGCGAAGCGCGAGCCGGAATCGGCGGCCGAATCGAGGCCATAATCAAGGGCGGTGATGTAATTGCTGAGCGCGTCGAACCACACATACATCACCTGCGAGGGATCGCCCGGCACCGCCACGCCCCAGTCGCGGGCGCGCTCGCGCGAGCGCGAAATGGAAAAATCGTGCAGGCCTGAGCGGATGAAGCTAAGGATTTCGTTCTTGCGGATTTCGGGCACAATGCGCAGTTCGTCCGACGCGATCAGCCGCTCGAGCCGCTCCTGGTAGTTCGAAAGGCGGAAGAAGTAATTCTCTTCCTCGACGAGATCGGGGGGGCGCTGGTGCTCGGGGCACTTGCCGTCGACGAGTTCGCTTTCGGTATAGAAGGCCTCGCAACCGACGCAATACAGCCCCTGGTATTTCTGTTTGTAGATATCCTCGGGACGGCATGCCGACCAGAGCTTTTGCGATCCGACGTGGTGCTTGGATTCGACGGTGCGGATGAAGTCGTCGTTGGATATCTCCAGGCGCCGGGTCAGTTCGATGAACCGGCCGGTGTTGCGGGCGACCAGTTCGGCCGTCGGGATGCCTTCGGCCTCGGCCGCCTGGACGTTCTTGAGGCTGTTTTCATCGGCGCCCGTCAGGAAAAAAACGTCATCGCCCAGGGCCCGATGGTGGCGCGCGATGACGTCGGTCTGGACGTATTCGAAGGCCATGCCGAGGTGAGGGCGAGCGTTGACGTAGGGGATCGCGGTGGTGAGATAGTATTTCCTCTTCTCGGTCATCTTCGGCGCACTCCTCTGCTTCTACATCCCCAGCGGGACGGGTTAAAACAACAGGCTAACTCAGCGCTTCGCCAAATTGAAGCAAAACATGTTTCGCCCGTGGCGGCGGGGCGCTTGCGCTCGTTACCGTTGCGGCGCGCGGGCCGGTGTGGTTTGATTTGGGCCGGGGCCGCAGGGGAGGCCATGATGACCCGGCGTGAAACCATCTTTTTGGCGGCGGTGCTGCTTCTGGCGGCGGCCGGCGGACTGCGTCCCTCCATCCGGGGCAATGACGGGGTCGGCCACTACGTCTACCTGGCCTCGCTACTGCGCGACGGCGACCTGGACCTGGCCAACGAATACCGGGAATTCGACCGGATCAAACAGTATCCCTATCATTTCGCCGATCTGCCGGTGGACCCGCGGACGGGCCGGGCGAGCGATCGTTACGGTATCGGGGCGGCGCTCTTGTGGTCGCCCTTTGTTCTCGCCGTGCATCTGGGCCTTAAAATACTCGATCCGGCCGCGGCCACCGCCATCGGACGCCCCTACGAGTGGGCCGTCGGGGTGGGCACCGTTTTCTGGGGCAGCCTGGGGCTGGCGCTCCTTTACGCCCGCTTGCGGCGGCGCTGGAGCCCACTGGCGGCCGGGGCGACGCTTGCCGGCTTAATCGGGGCCACGCCACTGGGCTTTTACCTCTACGCCCACGGATCGATGTCGCACGGAGCGAGCTTCTTCGCGCTGACGGCCGTCATGCTGGCCGCCGAAAGGGCCTGGCGCCGCCCGGTGGCGGGGCCGATGGCCTGGTGCGGCTTTTTGATGGGTCTGGCGATAATCACCCGCTTTCAGGACGCGAGTTGGGCCGTCGTCATCGGGTTGGCGCTGGCCGGGCGCGCCTGGGCGGGGCGGCGCGAGGCGCCGGCGGGGTGGCGCGCCCTCGCCGGCCTGGCGGCGCTGGGCTTGGCGGCGCTGGCCTCCCTGTTGCCGCAAATGGCCGTCTGGCACGCGCTTTACGGTTCGTGGTTCAGCGGGCCGGCGCCTTATCTCAATCGTTCGGCGGGCGAATTCACCTTTTGGCCGCGCCACCTGTGGGCGGCGCTGGTGAGTGAACGCGGCGGGGCGCTGGCCTGGCATCGCTTGCTGGCCGCCGGCCTGGCGGGCCTGGCGGCGCAGGCTTTCGGGCGTGGCGCGGCATGCATGGGCGATCCGAAGGAACAAGTCGGCCTGCGCGCGCTGGCCTGGCTGGGCCTGGCCGGTTTCGCGTTGCAAGCCTGGCTGGTCGGTTGCTGGTCGATGTGGTGGGGGGGCGCGTCCTTCGGCAACCGGTTCTTTATCAGTTCGCTCCCGTTTCTGGCCCTGGGTCTGGCGGAGTGGGCGGGCCGGGCCCGCGGCCGGCGGGGCCGGGCGGCGCTGCTGGTTGTCTTGGCCGCCCTTGTCGCGTGGAACCCGGGCCTGCTGGTCCAATCCGGCCCGAAGATGGTGCCCCGTGAG
>JAMCWS010000370.1 GCA_023480605.1 bacterium | reverse complement strand
ACGAGTGGACCGTTGGGCGGCGGGGCGTGGCGCAGGAGCATCCGGCCCTCGTGCCGGGCGATATCTACGCGGATTTGCTGCGCGCCGGGGCCATCCCCGATCCTTTCTATCGCGATAACGAAAACGGCCTCCAGTGGATTGGCGAGAGCGACTGGATCTATCGCCGCGAGTTCGACGTGCCGGCCGATCTGCTCGCCCACGAACAGGTGCTGCTGCGCTGCGAAGGGCTCGACACCTTTGGATACGTGCGCCTTAACGGTAAACTTCTCGCCACGACCGATAACATGTTCCGCGCCTGGGAATGGCCGGTCAAAGGCCTGCTTCGCCCGGGCCGCAACCGCATCGAGATTGAATTCGTTTCCACCATTCCCTACATCGACCGCCGCCAGGCCGAACGCCCGATCCCCTGGTGGGGCCAGGCCCGTTCGAAGGAAAAGGTTGCCTGCCACGGCTGGGTGCGCAAGGAGCAATGTAATTACGGCTGGGACTGGGGGATCAAGGCCGTCGCGTGCGGCATCTGGCGCCCGATCCGACTGGTGGCGTTTTCCACGGCGCGCCTGGCCGACGTGCGCGTCGAGCAGGACCACTCGCGCCCGGGAGTGGTCGGCGTGACCGTCCGTGTGGCGGCCGAAGCCGCCGGGGCGAGGGAGGGCGCGGCGCTCGCGGCTCGCGTCAAGGTCGCGCGCGCGGGCCGGATGATAGTCGCCGGGGAAGCCTCACTTGCCGCGGGTGAAAGCGCCATCGCGCTCGACATCCAAAAGCCCGAACTATGGTGGCCGAACAACCTGGGCACGCAGCCGCTCTATGACGTGACGGTCGAGTTGGTGAGCGCGCCCCCGGGCGGCGCCGAGGGCGGAGCCGTGCTCGACGCCGCTTCGCGCCGTATCGGCCTGCGCACGCTGCGCCTGGACCGCCATCCCGACCCGTGGGGCGAGTCGTTTCAGTTCGCCGTCAACGGCGTGCCGTTTTTCGCCAAGGGCGCCAACTGGATACCGGCCGACGGCATCCTGGCGCGTATGACGCCGGCCCGCTATCGCCGCCTGGTCGAGGCCGCCGCCGCCGCCAACATGAACATGCTGCGCGTCTGGGGTGGCGGCATCTACGAGGACGATTCCTTCTACGAGGCCTGCGACGAACTGGGCATCTGCGTCTGGCAGGACTTCATGTTCGCCTGCTCGTCCTACCCCACTTTCGACGAGGCTTTCATGACCACGGTTGCGGCCGAGGCGCGCGACAACATCCGCCGCCTGCGCCACCACCCCTGCCTGGCCCTCTGGTGCGGCAACAACGAACTCGAGCAGGGGCTTGTCGGACCGGCGTGGACCGACCGCCAGATGAGTTGGGAGGATTACGGCAAGTTGTTCGACAAGCTGCTGCCCGAACTGGTCGGCGCGCTCGATCCCCAACGTGATTATTGGCCGGCCAGCCCCCACAGTCCGGTGGGCGACCGCGCCGATTTCAACAACCCCGCCTGCGGCGACGCCCACCTCTGGTCGGTCTGGCACGGGCGCCAGCCCTTCGAGTGGTATCGCACCTGCGGCCACCGGTTCAACAGCGAGTTCGGTTTCCAATCGTTCCCCGAGCCGAAAACGGTGCGCGGCTACACCGCCCCCGCCGACCGCAACGTCACCTCGTGGGTGATGGAGCATCACCAGCGCTCGGGCATCGGCAACACGGCCATCATGCAGTACATGCTCGATTGGTTCCGCCTGCCCGAGGGATTCGAAAACACGCTCTGGGCGAGCCAGATCCTGCAAGGGATGGCGATCAAATACGCCGTCGAGCACTGGCGGCGCACGATGCCGCGCGGCATGGGGACGATCTACTGGCAGATCAACGACACCTGGCCGGTGGCAAGCTGGAGTTCGATCGACTACCACGGCCGCTGGAAGGCGCTGCACTACATGGCGCGCCGGTTTTTCGCGCCGCTGCTGGCCAGCGCCGTCGAAGACGCGAAGACGGGAACGGTCGAGGTCCACGTCACCAGCGACCTGGCGCGCCCGACCGCCGGGCGGCTGCGCTGGGTGGTGACCGACCTGGCGGGGGTGGAACTGGCGGCGGGCGAAAAAGCCGTGCGCGCCGCGCCGCGGGCCGATCGCAAAGTCGAAACGCTGCGCCTCGCCAAGTTGCTCGCCGAACACGGCCCGCGCGGCTTGCTCGTCTGGCTTGATCTGGAGGCCGGGGGGCAGCCGCCCTCGACCAACCTGGCGCTGTTCGCGCGGCCCAAGCACCTCGAGCTGGACACCCGCCCGGGGATCAGCATGGCGGTCAAGGCTCTGCCCGAGGGGAATAAAGGCGACGCCTTCGCCGTCACGCTAAGGGCGCGCCGGCCGGCGTTGTGGTGCTGGCTCGAACTGGAGGGCGTCGACGCGGCGTTTTCCGACAACTTCATTCACCTGCGTCCCGGCGCGTCGGTGACGATCGCCGTGCGCCCCGAGCGCCCGATGACGGCCGCCGCCCTGCGCAAGCGCCTGCGTCCGCGCAGCCTGGTCGACACTTACGCCACTGGCTAAACAGCGAAATAATTATATGCTTAATAGGATAATCATAAACGCAAAAGGCATTAAAAAAAAAACTTGGAGAGCCGGGGCATACCGCCGCCCAAGGGTGGTTCATTCCCCCGGCAATTCCGTGCCGGTGATTGAAGCCAGGCATGCGCACAAGTGTTGCACTACCCGGATGTACCCTTCAGAAAGACACCGTATTAGACAACATGTTTATGATTTTCACCACTCCCGGCCGGCGGCGGCCGGTGCGAATGATTCCGGAACGCCCCCACAAACGATAAAGGGCGCAATATAAACAATCCGCGTTATCATCAAATTGCTCCGGCAACCATTTTGCTTGCCAATTGCCGCCGGTTTTGCAAACCTAAACGGCTTGCATCCGCCGGGAAGGCATACGGATCGAGCCGCCGGCCTGCCCCTCTGCCCCGGCCTGAAAACCGCTCAGCATTGAATTCGACTATCGATAAGAAGAGGAGCAGCGCAATGTCTACCATTATTCAAGTCGTCGGGCGCGAAATCCTGGACTCGCGCGGCAACCCCACCGTCGAGGTGGAGGTGCTCACCGACAGCGGCGCGCAAGGACGCGCCATGGTGCCCTCGGGCGCATCGACCGGCGAAAACGAGGCCCTCGAACTGCGCGACGGCGACAAGGCCCGCTACCTGGGCAAGGGCGTCCTGAACGCCGTCGCCAACGTCAACGAGGTCATCGCCAAGGAAGTCGTCGGCATGGACGCCACCGAGCAACTCATGATCGACAAGGCGATGATCGACCTGGACGGCACCGAAACGAAAAGCAAGCTGGGGGCCAACGCCATCCTGGGCGTCTCGCTGGCGGCCGCCCGCGCCGCGGCTGAAGTCGTCGGCCTGCCCCTCTACCAGTATCTGGGCGGCGTCAACGCCAAGAACCTGCCCGTGCCGATGATGAACATCCTCAACGGCGGCGCCCACGCCGACAACAACGTCGACATCCAGGAGTTCATGGTTCAACCCGTCGGCGCACCGTCGTTCAAGGAAGCGCTGCGCTGCGGCGCCGAAGTTTTCCATGCCCTCAAGGCCGTCCTCAAAGGCAAGGGGCTCAACACCTCGGTGGGCGACGAGGGCGGCTTCGCCCCGAACCTGGGCTCGAACGCCGAGGCCATCGAGGCCATCCTCGAAGCCATCGCCAAGGCCGGCTACAAGGCCGGCAAGGACGTGACGATCGCCCTGGACGCGGCCGCCAGCAGCTTCTTCGACAAGGAGAAAGGCGGCTACGTGTTCGAGGGCGAGGTGCACGACAGCGCCTGGATGGTCGACTACTACAAGACCATTTGCGCCAAATACCCGATCCTGTCGATCGAAGACGGCCTGGACGAAAACGATTGGGCCGGCTTCAAATTGATGACCGACGAACTGGGCAGGAAGATCCAGATCGTCGGCGACGACCTGTTCGTCACCAACACCAAGTACCTCGCGCGCGGCATCAAGGAGGGCGTCGCCAACTCCATCCTGATCAAGGTCAACCAGATCGGCACGCTGACCGAGACGCTCGACGCCATCGAAATGGCCAAGCGCGCGGGCTATACGGCCATCGTCAGCCATCGCTCGGGCGAGACCGAGGACTCGACCATCGCCGACATCGTTGTGGCCACCAACGCCGGCCAGATCAAGACCGGATCACTGAGCCGCTCGGACCGGATCGCCAAGTACAACCAGCTTCTGCGGATCGAAGAGGAGCTTGCGGGCCTGGGCGTTTACGGGGGCCTGGCCAACTTCTACAACATTAAGGAAGGCCGCGTGGGCTGAGGCCGGCCGCGCAGCCGACCATCGGATCACACGCCATGGTTTACGGGGCGCCCATGAGCGCCCCATTTTTTTGCCCCGCGTTTTAGGCATTGCACGATCCTTCAAGGGCGCGGTAACGTACCAACCCGCGAAGGGATGGCGCCGTGAACCGCAGAGCATTCGGCACATACGCCCTCGCCACATCGGGCATACTGCTCGGAACACGGTTGACATCCGGCGCGGCGCACGCCGCCGAGTCGCCCACAGGCGCCGAAGGAGCCGCCATGCCATACAACGAACGGATAGCCCTGGGCCTGCCATCGCTGGCCGGTTATACACTGACTGAAGGCCTCGAGAAAGCCCGGCAACTGGGATTTCAGTCGATCATGACGCTGCCCGGCGGGCCCAATGCCAGGCATTCGCTGGGCGCCTTCCCGACGCTGGATTTCCACGGCTCGACCGAAGCACACCGGCGCAAACTGAAAGCCGCCCTGGCCCCGTTCAAACACGTTTCGCTCCACCAGGCCTGGGATACCGACTGGCAAACCTGGATCGAATGCGCCCGTTGCGTGGGGGCGCGGATCGTGACGGTCCACGCGGGGCGCCGGGGGACCGACCAAACGCCGCGCCAGTTCATCGACACGCGCCGGAAATTCCTGCTACCCCTGACCGAGGCCGCCGGCGGCGCTGGAATCCGCATCGGCCTCGAGAACGAAGGCGGCGCGCGCGAGGACTACCTGGCCCTGATCGAAGCCGTCGGCGGTGAAACGGTGGGCGCCACGATCGACGTCGGTCACTGCGCCTATTTCAGCGAAGTCGCGGCGGTCGCCGATGGCGATGAGCGGGTCGTCCGCATGAACGACCTGCTGTGCGCCCTCGTCGACGCCCTGGGGGGAAGACTTTATCATTTCCACGTCCACAACGTCAGGAAGGCCGACTGGCGCGACCATCGTTCGGTTCCCGATGGCGTCGTGGATTACGCGCGTCTCTTCGCGCGACTGGATCGCATTGGTTACGGCGGTCTGTTCGATATCGAATTGGAGGAGCCCGAAATGGAGCGGCAGGCCGCCCGGTCGGGCCAATACCTGTCGGATTTGTGCCGCTCCCGGCCGCGCCCGGCCTGAAGCCGGCCCGCGCCGGGCGACAGAGGAAGGCTGAGTTAATCGCTGCCGAGCAAGGAGGCATGCCATGGCATGTTCAATACTGGATGGGGGGATGGGCAGTCCGAAACTTCCCCCGCGGCGCAGGTCTCCCGAGACGCCCGCCCACGCCAATTTCGATCAGCTCAATGAAAAAATCGAGCGCCAGAACCTGCTGATCCAGACGCTCCTCATGCTGCTGATCGAAAAGAAGCTGATCGAGGAACAGGAGTTTCGCGACTGGGTGAAATACGTCGATTCGCTCGACGGCGCGCGGGATGGCAAGGTACGCGAGCCGGGCACGCCCATCACATGCCCGAGTTGCCGGCGCCAGTCGCCGCGCACGGCCGTCAAATGCATCTACTGCGACCATCCTTTCGAGCCGGATTTCCTCGTGCGCCGCGCGCCGGAGCCCTGAGCCCGCGCCGCCGGTCCCGTGAAACGGGCCGCCTTCAGTTGCCCCCGCCGGGCGAGGCGCGCCGCCGTCCGGCCGGGTCGGCGCGGCAATAAACCTCATCCCATTTCGTTTGCAGTCCGGCCGGCGGCTGCAATTCGAACCAGCGTGTCTGGCCGCGCGCGAAATGCGCAACGTATGCGTTGCCCTCGCGCCGGCCGGGCGTGCCCGCCAGGGGCTCGATGCCAAAACCGGCGGGCAGTGCGATCGTGACGTCGCCATCGTGGCCCGAGTGGATCGCCAGCCAGCGGCCGTCGGTCTGGACGATCTCGCCCCCGCTCGTCCAGATGTGGGCGCCGGCCGCGGCGAAGATACGCCGCAGCGCCCCGGCTTTCACCCCCGGCTCCCCCAGCCAGACGCTCTCGTGCCGGCTGTCGCGCACGCGCGCCGCCGAGACGCCCCCGCCGGCGCGGTAGCGACCGAGCGGTTCGGCGCCCCCGCCGGCGAGTGCCAGGCGCGGCGAGAAGCACATCGTTGTGCCCCACGCCTCGCCGGCGAGCGGACCGGCGCCGTCGGTGCCCGAGGCGCCCTCGCTCACGACCAGCGGCATGCCGATCAGAGGCGCGGCCAACGCGGCGTCGATTCCCGCCGGCCCGTAGCAACCCGGCGCGTAAGACCAGACGGCCGTCGCCCCTTCGCGGTCGAGGCGCTCGCGGATGGCCGCCACTTGGCCTTCATCGAGCCGGAAGGCATTGGCGAAGACGCAGACCTTGCAGGGCGGCGTGCGACCGGCGATGAAATCGGCCAGGGTGTAGTAACCGATCGTGGCGCCGGTCTTGAGCGCCTCGTCGTGCAGGTCGGTCATGAGGATTTTGTTGGCGTCCCAGTCGCCGCGGACGATGAGCTTCGAGGCGTCGTCGCCGAGGACGGCCACGTCGGGGCGATAGGGACGCGGCTCGGCGCAGAGACGGGTGTACAGGTCTTGATGGCGGCGCCGCATGATCCACATCGCCGGATGGTCGAAGGCGCCCAGCGCCAGCAGGTCCATCCACCAGGAGCCGGACCGATGAGCCAGCAGCGAGGCGAAATTGCGGTCGAGAATGCCCAGCGTCTCGTCGATCGTTTCGCCGCCGGTGCTGAAATTGAAGTTTAGTTGGGTGTTGTTCACGCGGCCGATGAGTTGGCACGTGCGCGTGTCGTCCTCGTTCAGCCAGAGCTTGCCGTGCAGGGCCAGCGAGTCCACGGCGCTCATGAAATTGCCCGTCCCGCCGACGTCGCGGTCGTCGTAACAGTAGGGGCTGGAGATGATGTCGACGTCGGGGCATTCGAGCACGCGTTGAAAATCCCAATGTCCGGCCATGGAGCCGGGCAATTCGAACAGGTAACCGTAGAAGAAATCGGAGAGTTTCCTGCCCCCGCTCTCGCGTTTGATGACACGCGCCCAACTGATGATCCGGTCGGCGGTGAGGCTGCTCATGTAGGCCGAGTAGTCGATCCAGTCTTGTTCGGCCGGCGGGTTGTAGAAGATGCGGACGGTCTGGCCCGGCGGGGTCATGTGCATGGGGAAGCGCGCCGGGTCGAAGGGGGGGATGGCGGCCGTCTGGAGGGTGGCGGTGGTGGCGCCCCAGGCCGTTCGCAGCGCGGCGTCGGTTTTGTATTTGGCGGCCAGCCAGCGCCGGAACCGTGCCACGTTCGGGGCGCTGTAGTCGGGTCCTTTTTCGCGGAACTGGTCGGGGAACATCTCGCTGTTGCCGCCGCCGGGCTGATAAACCAGGATGCGCGGGCCGTAGGGGCTGGCCTCGTAGTGGCGGACGATGGACGCCAGATCCGCGTCGCACGGCCCCCAGAAGTAGTCCGAGGCCAGCGAGAGGAGGCCGCGCGTGCCGTCGGCGTAGAGCATCATTTCGCCGGGGTTGATGTCCTTCCATTCCTTCCAGCTCCAGTTGGGGCCGGGCCACAGGCGCAGGATGAACATCGCCTGGGGATCGAGGGCGATGAAGGCGTCCATGAGCCTGTCGCTCTTCGCCCAGTCGGTGGTCACGCCATCGGACGCGCGCACGGTGCGCAAGGGCATCGAGTAGATGTGCACGCCCGCCTGGCGGGCCAGGCCGACCTGAATGGCCAGCCAGTCGGTCTGCTCCCAACCCGGAACGTCGGTGTTGAAAAAGAAGATGGTGGGCGGCACCGGTCGGCCGTTGACCATCAGGCGCGGCATGCCATTGACGACTTCGACGCGGGCCGACTTGACCGGCTCAAAACCCGGCGCCGGGCCGGCCCACGCAACCGCAACCAGACTCAAGACGGCAAACAGACGTATACGCATGAGATACATTCTCCGTAAAATTCGCTCCAAATCGTTTTGACAGGATTGACAGGATTGAAAAACATCCCCCCGGACAAGTCAACCGGCGATCCAAAGCCAGGCCGATATGAAATCATAAAATCCTGTCAATCCTGTCATCCCGTCCATAAATTGGATTCATCGAAATAAATCAACTGGTTACTTATCCTGCGCTCACTCGTCATAATAGAAATCCAACCAGATCGGACTGGTCCAGGCCATGTGGCCGTCGCGTTGGGTGACGCGCACGTAAATGAAGCGCGAGACGTTGTTCGTCAGCGGCAGCGGCAACTGGTTGTCGAGCGGATGCGGATTGCGATACCACGTGTAGGCCATCTGGTCCAAGCGCGCGCGCGGTTTGGTCTTGGTGTGAATGGTGACGCCGTTCTCGACGATCTCGACTTTCTCCAGCGGCGCGGTCCCCTGGACGGTCACGCCGATTTCCAACGGGAACAGGTCTTTGGTCTCGTGCTGGTTGAAGCGGATGATCGAGCCCAGGGTGAAGCCGTTGACGTGGAAATCGACGAGGATCTTCGCCCCCGTGGTGGCGATCGTCCGCCGCTGGGCGAGGGCGTCCCAGAGGCTTTCGAGCGTCAGGTCCCTGGCGTAGATGCCCGTGATGCCGCTGTCGGCCGGCGGGGCGGGGTGGCCGTCGCCCCCGCCGACGAAACCCATGTGGAAGCCGCGCAAGAGCGTATCGACGGCGAAATTGCGCGTGTAACTGCGGTCGGTGTCCTGAAGCGGCGCGCCGTAATACTCCTCGTTGCCCCAGCCCGAGTAAATCTCGTAGGCCGGCTCCAGTTCCTCGTCGGTGCGGGTCAGGTCGGCGGCCAGTTGGCGGGCGGGGTGATGTGGGATGGTGAGGGCGCGCGTTTTTAGTTCGCGCAGCCTCGCCCACAGCGCCGGCGGCGTGGTCACGCGGCGGCCCGAGATGAGCGGGGCGTCGTAATCGCGGTAGTAAAGGTTGCGGTGGCCGTATAGGCCGGTGGCCCATTCGACCGACGGCCAGGCGACGAACCGGCCCGGTTCGGTGTAGGCGCGCGCGAGGGCCATGCACTCGGCCCACTGCTCGTCGGTCAGATACTCGGCGTGGTCGCAGACGGCCAGAAAGTCCGTTTTGGCCACGTCGCGGGCGTGGGCGTAGCTTTCGGCGGGCGATTGATTATAGGGATTGACCCGGGCGCAGGGGCTCAGGTTGGTGTGCTTGTGGAGGTCGCCGAAAAAGAGCGACACGTCTTCGGAATAATCCGCGTCCTCGCGGAATGCCTTGGCGTACTTGCGGTGTTCGAGTTCGGGTATGAACCAGTTGACCCGCCAGTGTTTGCGGTGAAAACGATCCTCGGCCATGCGTGGCCTCCTTGAGTTGTATGTCGTTATCGTGATCGTGATCGTAGTCGCGTTCGTAATCCGGCTCGTAATCCGGAACGCGATCCAATTCGTTATCGTGCTCGAATCCTCGCGAATTGCCGGAAGTCGACGGATTATGGTTTCGATCGACGACGATCACGAGTCATGACGATGGTCCGTCGCTTGTGTGACTTCGTCGGCGCGGCGGCGCGGGTTGTCGGCCGGCGGAATGCGGCGCAACCGCCCGCGGGCCATCCCCAATCTAATGCAGCCGGCCCCCTCTCGCACGACATTTCTAAGGCCTTGCGCCGCGCAGCGCCGCGCGGTGCTTGCGGTAAAGACCGCGGAACTGATCGTAGGAGAGGCCCAGGAGGGCGGCCGCGCGGCGTTGATTTTCACCGGCAGCCGACAGTGCCACGCGCAGGCGGGCGACCTCGAGCCGCGTCACCGCCTCGGGCAGCGGCAGGCGGGCGAGTTCGCCGGGATCGAGGCCGGGGAGATCGGGAAGGCCCTTGTCGGTCGGATGCGCCGCCAGGGACGGCGGCGCCCCGGGGTTCTTCGGCGTTCCGTAAAGCTCCGGTGTTCCGGGAGACTCCGGCGCGATGGGCGGCGCGGTCGGCAGTTCGGCGAATTCGAAGGGATCGAACGCGATCTCGTCGATCTCCGGCCCGGCGGCGCGATAAACCATCCGTTCGACGGCGTTTTTCAATTCGCGCACGTTGCCCGGCCAGGGATACTCGGCGAGGGCGCGCGCGGCGCGGGGCGTGAAAACGGGCGCCTCGGCGCGGCCCAGTTCGGCCGCCATGCGCCGGGCGAAGTGGCCCGCCAAAAGCAGGATGTCGCCCTCGCGCCGGCGCAGCGGGGGCAGCACGATCACCTCGAACGAGAGCCGGTCGAGCAGGTCCTGGCGGAAGGCGCCGGCGCGCGCCGCGGCGCGCAGGTCGGCGTTGGTCGCCGCCACCAGGCGCGCGTCGATGCGGAGCGTGGCCGAGCTGCCCACGCGCTCCATCGTGCCGTATTCGACCACGCGCAGGATCTTCTCCTGCACCGTCATCGGGATGTTGGCCACTTCGTCGAGAAAGAGCGTGCCGCCGTCGGCCATCTCGAATCGCCCCTTGCGCAGGCGGGTTGCCCCGGTGAAGGCGCCCGCCTCGTGGCCGAACAACTCCGACTCGATGAGGGTCGGACTGAGCGAGGCGCAGTTGAGCGTTACGTAAGGCTGGTTCCAGCGCGGCGAAAGCAGGTGGAGGCGCCGCGCGGCCAGTTCCTTGCCCGTGCCGCGCTCGCCGATGAAGATGACCGGCCGGTCGGTGGCCGCGGCGCGCGAGATGCGCTCCTGGAGCGCCAGAAAGGCTTCCGACTCGCCCAGGGCCTGGACGGGGGGTTCGGGGTTTGGGGGACGGGCGGCGGCATTGCTCATAACGCGACGTCCATGAAAAGATATTTAGCGCGATTTAAAAATCGAATGCCTGCTTCGAGTGTAAAACGCGCGATCGCAACAAGTGCTTCGCTCCGGCCAGGATTGGCTCACAACCGGCGCTGTTGCCGGAAAGATACCGCCGTAGTCTCAACCCGGCCGAGGATAATCCCAGCCGGATTTTTTTTCATAGACGGCCAGGAATCGCGGAAAAACACCGCCGGCGGGATACTCCGTGAACCACATCCGCCACTATCGCGCGTACCAGCGAATGAGTTTCGGGATTTCGCCCATCCGAGACAACGTTTGGACTCGGCCACGGAAACCAAACGAGCCGAAAATGGGTGAATACCCGTGGTGACGATCGGAAATAGTCAACGCCTGCGAGACGTCTTCCGCGCTCAGTTTCGTGCGGTTTTGACTGACCGCCAACCAACGCGCGATCCACATTGTCGCCGGAAAAACCAGCGCGAGGCTTCGGAATCCCTCGACCAACGGCCAGCCGTAAAACGCCGGCCCGCAAAAATGCAGCCCCTGGACCTTAACACGGAAATACCGGGTCCAAAGATCCTCGCATTCCTCGGGAACGCCGAACGGCTGTTCGAGGGATTCGAAAGGCACCTCCCGAAAAACCGTCTGCAATGCGGGAACCAGGCCAGTTCCGCGCGTGAACCGCATGGCCGCACGAAGCAATTTCCAACGGCCACTCCAGCCCGACGACAAGTCGGCCACCGTGTCCTTGCGGGCGTATTGCGCCGTCAATTGACGGAACATTTTCTTCATCATCGCCGCGGGAACTTCCTCCGACAAAGATGGTGGTGTTTCCTCCGGCAAGCAATGACAAGCGGCTTGGCGCATGAAATCCAGCATATCCCCCGGTCTGTTTACGGCGAGTCCGTCGGTGGGGGATTTCTCGACAAGGTTCAGCCAGTATAACGCGCGCTGCAACTTGAGCGTAATCGGCGCGTTGGCAGGGGTAAGCGTCTCGTCCAGCGCGGTGATGAAACGCATAAAATCAAGCCAATCGACGCGTTTGCCCTTTGACACGGCGGGCGCCGGCATGCGTTCATGGCCGTCCGGGACGACGACCCGAGCCAAGCGCTGAATTTCATCGCGTTGCCGCCCCAGCGAAAGGCCACGATTCGCGGCAACCGATGGGCAACTGAATCGCAGGCTCACAGCCACTTTCTTGCCGGCGGGATGAAACGCGTAGGGATATACCCGGCAGGCCCGCGGCTTCGCGGCTTCACCGTATTTGGCATGGATGCGGCAGAGACCTCGCTCATCCAAAAACACGCAAGCACCATCCGTTTGATGGGCAAGCCGATATCGCTCGCCTCCTTGACGCACGAACACCGCCTCACCCGTCGGCAGGCCGTCTTTCACCGTCCAACGCTGCGAAAGTATTCGCCGCCTTTCTTCCGCGGTTACCTCGATGGCATGGTGGCGGCAGCAATTCGTGCAATGGTGGCAACTCCAATTCTGAATCGTCGGCAGCTTGAGCGAAATGGCCAATGCGGCATTGACGGTGGGGACGGTCATTGATTTACCTTTTGACCGATATGATATCTCAAGTCCCTTTTTATGGCCTCCGTGCCAAATATAACGGCAATAATAATCGCCGTAAAACAGACGGTCCAGTATTTTCCGCCATTTTATGGTGAAAAATGCCATGGTTTTGGTGTAATAGGCCATTGGCTGTCCAAGGCGCGCTCTCATACAAGTTGCGTATTATTGATATTGCATTGTTTACGGGTATTCCCGTTTCTGGCTTGGTATTGGCATTAGGTTCAGGCAAGGCAGGTCCGCGACATCGCGCTATCGCGCTTGCTGGAATCCAAAAGGTGAGGTGAGACGAAATGGGAATCTTTACACGGTTTCGCGATATCGTCAGCTCGAACATCAACGCCCTTCTCGACCGGGCCGAGGACCCCGAAAAAATGGTCCGCCTGATGATCCAGGAGATGGAGGACACGCTGATCGAGATCAAGTCGAACTGCGCCGGGATGATGGCCGAGGAGAAGAAGCTCGGTCGGGCGCTGGAGGCTTCGCGCGCCGACGCCGTCGGCTGGGAAGACAAGGCCCGCCTGGCGATGAGCAAGGGGCGCGAGGACCTGGCCCGGGCGGCCCTGGTCGAGAAGCAGCGCCACGTCCGGCGCGCGCAGGGACTCGAGGAGGAGGTCGGCCGCGTGCGCGAGGCCGTCGAGACCTGCCGCGCCGAGATCGCCCAGCTCGAGGCCAAATTGGTCGACGCGCGCGACAAGCAGCGCTCGATCATCCAGCGCCGCGCCGCCGCCCAGGCCCGCGCCACCTCGCAGGGCCACATCCGCCGCGTCGACACCAGCGAGGCCTTCGCCAAATTCGAGGCCTACGAAAACGGCATCGACCGCCTGCACGCCGAGGCCGACCTGACCAACAGCCTGCGTCCCAAGGAAGGCCTGCGCGACCAGTTCGCCGCCCTGGAGCACGAGGACGAGATCGAACGCGAACTCGAAAAGCTGCGGAAATCGGCCGGCGGCGGTGGTAACGTGGTCTAAGATCGCCGGGAAAGACGAGCCACGAAAGAAAATAGTTAGCCACGAAAGCACACGAAAAGGCACGAAAAAGTCCCAATTGCAGCTTTGTTCAAGTGGTGCCCCGAAGAGGCGATTCAGTGTGGCAGCCCAAGGTGGAGCGAACGCCGCGAGCGAAACCTTGGGACGAGGATGGCGAATAAATCAAAGCCCTGAAAGGGCGACCAAGAGTGATTCTCCCCGCAGATAATTGGAAGGTGGTGTGTGATGCGATCCCAAGACTCTCGATCTGATTGTGGGGCGGGCAGATTGGTCGTCCATCCGATTCGTGTACTCATTATGGTCGCGATCCTGGCGTTTGTAGCGGCGAACCTGATCCCGAATCTTTTCGGTTTGCCCTCCCAGTTGTTGGGTAGATCTCCCCGAATAGCGATGTATACATTTTTTGATTTTCTCGGTCTGGCCATTGGCCTTTTGTTCGGACTCTTGATTTTGGGCGTTGTCGCAAGGTTGTTTTTGGGTGTGATCCATTGGTTGTTTCGCGATGGTCACCCGATTGCCAACCGCGCGCACTTCCGCCCCCAGGATGGTTCGACGAACACCGACGAAACCCGACTCCTCCAGACCATCGCCCGCCAGATGGACCGGATGGAGGAGCGAGTCGAAAATCTGGAGACGATCCTCATGGAGCGCCAGCGGCGGTGAAAAAGCGACTGAATAATTATTGCTCGCAAAGGCGCGAAGACGCAAAGCTTCGGAATCATCGACGTGATATGATTTGTACTGAATTCTCCGTGTCTCCGCCGCGCCCGACGGCGCGCCTCCGTGGTTCAAATTCGAATTCCGGCAACCCAAGAAAGGCGTATGACGACCCATGCTTCGCACGATGGCACTGATTCCGATTGTGGTGCTTGGCACGCTGTTCGTTCTGGCCGTGGTTGTGCTGGCGGCGCTGGTGGGCCTGTTGCGCGCGGCCGGGCGCGGGCGCGAGATGTCGGAAAACGAGCGCCAGACGCTCGATACGATCAGCCGCAACCTCGACCGGATGGAGGAGCGGATGGCCAACCTGGAAACGATCGTCGCCGGACGCGAGGAGGGCAAGAAGGAGTCGTAAGAATGCTGGAATTGCTGCTGTTTATATTCCTCATGATCGTCGGCGGATTCTTCTCGCTGCTGGTGCTTGTGGCCGTGGGTTTTCTGAAATTGATCGGCCTGGCGCTCGGCGGCGCGTTCGGACTGGCCCGCGCCCTGGCCATCATCGGCCTGGTGGTGATCGTTTTCATGCTCAAAGGCGTGCTGCTTTTCCTGCTGCTGGCCGCCGGGGCGGGCCTGCTCATTTACGGCGCCTGCCGGCTGCTGTTCGGCGGCGGCGGGCGGCGTGAGGCCGGTTATTTCGGCGATAATGGCGGCGGCGGGCGGGTGATCGACGTCGGCCGGCGGCGGACGGATGAGAGCGCCTATGCGGCCTTCGGCGGTGCGCGAATGCGCGACCGTCTGCGTCGCATGGAAGAGCGCCTCATGAACCTGGAAACGATCCTTGGCAAGGGACGGGGATTCTGAAGGGCGAAGGGCATGATTCAAGCATATGCATGAAATCCAAACGCCTGTTTGGAGTTCAAGCTTTAGCTTGATATCGAATAGCGAGCATCAGGTATCAATCTGAATTTGGAACTCCAAATGGGGAATACGCACGGATTGCTGACGGCTGGCAATACCAGGCCTCGAGCACGGCGATTACGATTACGATTACGATTACGATCACCAATCAGGCGGGGAGTGAAGAACATGAATAACGGGCCGGGGAGTTACCCATATCGTCGCCCACTTTATCGCAGCCGGCACGACCGTGTTTTCATGGGAGTCTGCGGCGGCATCGCCGAGTATTTCGATTTCTCGCCGACGGCCGTGCGCGTCCTGATGGCGCTTCTCATCCTGGTCACCAGCGGCCTGATGCTGTTGGTCTATATTGTCATGGGCTTCATGATGAAACCCGAACCCGTCTACACCGGTCCCGGCGAAGGCGGCCCCGCGGCCTACCCACCTGGCTCGCGCGCCGAAATGCTCGCTTCGCTCCAGGCGCGCTTCGACAAACTCGACAAGCGCCTTCAGCGGCTCGAATCGATCGTCACCCGGTCGGACTTCGGCCTCGAAGACGAATTCCGCAAGTTGTGAGACGCACGCTTCCCGCGACGCGGCCTTGTGCCGCGGTCCGTTCCTCGCGGCCCCGAAGCCTCACGGTCCGGGGCCGACGCATTGGATCATTCACCTCATAATCCCCGGAAAAAGCAATTGAGCCATGAAAATACACGAAAGAACACGAATTTTAATGATCCGTATAAGATGACGCGTTCATCTGCCGGGTGAGCCCAGATTTGCGTGTAAGTTTAATATTTCGTGTATTTCGTGTCAATTCGAGGCTAATAATCGCCGTTTTTTTGGATAATAGGTAGACGCGCGACGAAGCGATGGGGTAAATTGCCTGTCATTTGAACAGCGCTTACGGAGCATGTCGATGCGGTTTTACATTTTCCTGGCTTGTTTGGCCCTGTGGATGGCAATCCTTCCCGGGCGGGAGGCGCGGGCCCAGGCGCCGGCCATGCGGCCGGCCGCGCAGGCGGCGATCGAAATCGAGCGGGCGCCGCTGCATCTTCGCCTCGATCCCGCCCGTCATGCCTACGCCGTCACCGACCGCCGCACCGGACGCACCTGGTCGGGTCAGGCTCCGGTGGGCTGGTTCACGACGCTCGCCGCCGAAAAGACCGGCGCCGACGCCCTGACCATCGCCTTCCGCGAGGGTGAGAATGGCCTCGTCTTCCATTGCGCCGTGCGCATCGAACCTGACGCGGCGGTTTCGTTCAAACTGGCGGCCGACGACCCCGCGGCGCGCTTCGGCGAGCTGGCCTATCCGCCGGCGCTGCACGCCGACCTCCCCCACTCGATGCTGGTCTTCTGCGACCGCGCCGCCGGCAACTGCCTGCCGCTGGACGATCCGCTTCTCGCGCGCCAGCGCTTTGTCGTCTACGGCAACACCGATGCGCTCGACATGCCATGGATCGGCGTCATCGACGGCCCGACCGGAGAGGGACTCATGCTCCTCTTCGAGACGCCGTGGGAATGCTACAGCCGGCCGGCGTCCGACACGCCCGGCCAGGCCTGGCCGCAGCCGGTTTGGTTCGCCTCGAAGAAGACTTTCGCCTACGCGCGGCGGTGTTCGTGGCGCTTCACCGCCGGGGGCGGCTACGTGGCCCAGGCAAAGGCGTTTCGCCAGTGGGCCCGGGCGCATGGCCTCGTCAAGACGCTGGCGCAAAAAATCACCGAGCGCCCGCGGGTGGCCTGGCTGCGCGGCGCGATCGACATCTGGGGCGCCGACGGCCTGCGGATGGCAACCCAGGCCCGCGCCGCCGGCGTGCGTCACGCCCTGCTCAACGGCCGATTCCCCCCCGGCGAGATCTCGGCGATGAACGCGATGGAATATCTCGTCGGCGAATACGACAACTACAACGACCTCCGCGAAAACGTTCTGGGCGACGCGATCCGCATGGAAGACGGGTCGGTCGCCGGCGGATGGGTGACTGAAACCGGTTTCCAGCATTCGGTCCGCTCCTCATCGCGTGCGCTCGCCGCCGCCCGGCGGAAAATCCCCCCCATCCTGGAGCAGTATCCCTACACGGCGCGTTTCCTGGACGTGCACGCGACGATGCACTTCTACGACGACTGGAGCACGACCCACCCGATGACGCGCCGCGAGGACATGAATTACCGGTTGGGCTTATACGGTTACCTCAACGGGCTGGGACTCGTCACCGGCGGCGAGCACGGCAAAGCCTGGTGCGTGCCCGTGCTGGACTACGCCGAGGGGATGATGAGCGGCCCGTTCTGGTGGTTGGACGGCAATCCGGCCGGCTACCTCAAGCCGTTTAAGACGCGCGCGCAGATGCCCGAAAAATATGTGGAATACGGCATGAATCCGGCGGTGCGGATCCCGTTGTGGGAACTGGTCTTTCACGACAGTCTTGCGACAACCTGGTATTGGGGCGACACCAACGGCTGGACGTGGAACGTCGCGCCCGACTTCTGCGACCGCAAAGACCTGTTCAACATCCTCTACGGCACGCTGCCGATGGCCTGGGTCAACGAACTCGACTACGGCTGGGACCGCCACCGCGACCGCCTGCTCCAGACCTACTACACGGTCGCGCCGGTCCAGGGGCGCGTTTTCGGCAAGACGATGACCGGCCACGAGTTCCTGAGCGCCGACCGGCTCGTTCAGCGGACCATATTCGACGACGGCACCGAGGTGGTGGTCAACTTCGGCGAGCAGCCATGGGCGTGGCGGCCCGGCATCACGGCGCCGGCCGACGCGGCCACGTCGGCCGACGCGGCGACCTCGGTGACGCTGGCCCCGCGCGGCTGGCTGGTGCGCGGCGGCGACCTGCGCTCGTCGCGCGAGTGGGCGGACGGCGCGCCGCTCACCTGCATCGCCGGCGGTGGATTTTATTTCGTTCAGACCGCGTCGGGCCGAAGCGGGGCAACGGGTCCGGTCGAGGGCTCGGGCATGGCGGCCGTCTTCCGGATGCCCGACGCCACATGGCGCGTGCGCCTGGCGTCCGGCAGCCGCTGCGCCGTCGACGCGGCCCGGTTCTGTGGCCTGACGGCCGGCCAGCCTATCCGTATCGTCGAACTGGCCGAAGACGGCCGGATGCAGACCGAGTTGCCGGCGCCCGAAGCGACCGGCCGCCTGGAATTCGCGGCAGGCGACAAGGCCCGGTTGATCGCCATCCTGCCGGGTGTCAACCCCGGCCGCCTGCTCCTCATGCCCGAGGGCGGACGGATCGTGGCTGAAGAGGGGGCGCCGGCGCGAGTCGCGATCGCGGGCGGCGGGCCGGGGGCGGTGATCCATTACACGCTGGACGGCGCGGAGCCGACCGCCGCTTCGCCCCGCTACGAGGGACCGGTCGCGCTCGAACGGGGCGCCGTGATGCGGGCCCGGGCCTTCGACGCGCGCACCGGCGCGGCTCGGGGCGACGTGGCTCGGGGGAGCTATGAACTAGCTCGCGTGCTGGGGCGTTCACCCGTGTTGCGCGAGGGCGACGCGGCCTGGCCGATCGACACGCCCGTGGAGGGATACGACACGCTCGAGGTGCGCATCAGCGACGTCGACGGCCGGCACTACGACCAGTCGTTCCTCGGGGAACCGCGCCTGGCCGGAATCGACGGCGCCACGGTCGCCGACCTGACCGGAGTGCCCCTCTTATGGAGCGCCCAGCACGACGGCGGGCTGATCGTCGTCGCGCCGGGCAAGACCGGCCCCGTCGCAATGGACGGGAAGGCTTATCCGCGCGGCATCCGCTGCTACGCCGGTATGGGCACCAGTTACGCTTGGGCGCTGGACGGCCGGTGGGCGAGGTTCCGCGCGGTGGCCGGCGTGACCGATGGCTCCCGCGCCATGGAGAGCGGCCAGGAAATGGTGGGATCGGTCCAGTTCACCATCCTTGGCGTCTCGCGGCCCGGCCGGGTGAATTCCGCGTCGGATTCATAATCTGATTAATGGGTACGAAACCACTCGGTCCGCGTGCCGACGGATTCGCCGGGCGGTTTTTTTTGAAACGCCGTCCGCGTGGTGATACGGTTGCGTCAGTTTTGCATCACTCAGAGTCCTTAACGCAATCGGACGAAAGGGGTCGCGGACCATGTCGGAGTCGGACAACTCTGGTGCGTTTTCACGGCGCGTATTCATCAAGACAT
>JAMCWS010000043.1 GCA_023480605.1 bacterium | reverse complement strand
GGGCCGTCAGCAACAAATAAGCGCGCCGTTCCTGCGCGGGATCGTGACACTTCCGCAGCGCCGCCCGCAACCGCTCGATCAGTTCATCGGCAACGGCCGGTGTGGCCAGGCGGCTCATCGCATCGACGATCCAGCCTTCCTCGCGTTCAACCCGCGCGCCGGCCAGCGCCTGGCGGAGGTAATCCCCGAAGGCCTCGTGGCGCAGGCCGCCGATGACGGCCGTCAGCATCTTGAGCCGGTCCTGACCGGCGCCGTGGGGACTGGCGGCCAGTTCGAGCATCCGGCGGCGCAGCGGTTCCTGCTCGCCCAGTCGCGCCAGCGCCCGCACCGCCACCGCCCGGGCCGCCGGACCCAGTCGGATGAACATCCGGTCTTCGGCTCCCGCCACGTTCTGCACCACCTGCGGGTCGCTGGGGCAGTATTCCGACAGGACGATCAGGGCGTCGATCAAGTCGTCCATGTTCCCCCGAGCCAGGCCGGCCCGGGCGACGGCGTGGATCTCCTCGTGAAATCGGTCGATCGCCTCGGGCGCGGGTTCATCGGCCTCGGTGGGCGGAGGCAAATAGCCCAGCAGTGCCGAGATGGCTTCGATCTGCTGGCGCAGCCAGGCCTGGTTGGACGATTCGTACTGGCTGGTTCCGTAATCCTCGATGGCTTTATTAAGGCGCCGTGCGAAGAGGGGCACAACCTGCTGGCCGGGGCCTTTCGAGTGGGCCAGGAACTCGATCATGGCCTGAACCTGCGGCCGGTCGCGATGCAGTTCGGCCAGCGCCGTGGCCAGCAGGAGGCAATTTTCCTCGAGTTCGGCGTCGTTTCGGGCCCGTTCGAAAAGCGCCTCGGCGCGGGCCGCGGCCTCGCGGGCGTGGTGGGTGACGATCTGCGCCCGGCACTCGCGGCCCAGGCGTTCGCGGGTCACTCCCCACAGGCTGTCGCGCCAGAAATTCGTCCGCCGGATGCGGGATTCCAGGTCGCGGCGCACGCGCTCGGTCACCAACGCCGGCAGGTCCGTTTCCAGGTCGGAGCAAAAATCGTGTACGGGTTGAATGTAAAATTGGTCATACGCGGCGGTGAGCAGACGGGCGACGGCATCGGCGGCGGCGGCGGTCTTGTCGGGATATTCGCGCAGGAGGGCGCCCAACCGCCGGCGGGCGGCCTCGCCCTGGCCTTCCAACAGCAACGCTTGCACTTGCTTCATCGGTTGTCGAACCTGGCCCGTTGATACATTGTTTCCGCCGGCGGGCCGGGACGCAGTCCCGGATCCACGGTGAACACGACACATGCACCACTTTAGAATCTTGGCCAGGGCAGGGCAAGCCGATTGTTGGCGCGCTTCCCGCGGCGCCGCAACCGGGTTAAAGACCAAGGACGCCCATCCCGGACGGCGGGAAATCTTGACTTCGCCCCGCCGGCGCGGCTAAATAAACGAACGCCGCCAATGGGCGGCCCATGTTCGACTTTTCGCGAAGAGGCCCGGCATGGCAAAGACGATCCTGGCTGTAGACGACGAACCTGATGTCCTGCTCATTGTGAAAACGGCCCTCGAAAGCGAGGGTTACCAGGTTGTGACGGCCTCCAACGGTCCCGACGCCCTGGCGCTGGCCGTCGAGATGACTCCCGACCTGATTCTGCTGGACGTCATGATGCCGGGCATGTCGGGCTTCGAAGTGCTGCGCAATCTCAAGGCCGGCGACGCCACCGGCACCATTCCCGTCATCATGCTGACGGGCGTCTCCGAACGCAGCATGATACAGGAAGCGCTTTCCTCGGGTACGGACTACTATATCGTCAAGCCGTTTGAATTCCACGACCTGTTGGGCAAGGTCAACGACGCCCTGGTCGGCACGCCTTGAGCGCGAACCTGACCGATCTGGCGTTCATACGCGAGGCGATCCGCCTGGCGGCCGACCCGCCGGACGCGGGGGGACCGTTCGGAGCGATAATCGTCAAAGATGGGCGGGTCGTCGGCCGGGGACGCAACCGGGTGACGGCCGACAACGACCCCACCGCCCACGCCGAGATCGTCGCCATCCGCGACGCATGCCGCAACATGGGAACATTTGCGCTTGCCGATTGCGCCATTTACGCCAGTTGCGAGCCCTGCCCGATGTGCCTGGCGGCCATTTACTGGGCGCGGATCGCCCGGGTTTTTTATGCCGCCGACCGCCGCGACGCCGCGGCCGCCGGTTTCGACGACGCCCGCCTTTGGGGCGAGATGGTCTTGGAACCCACCCGGCGCACCATGCCCGCGGAGCAACTGGCGCGCGACGAAGGGGCGGCGGCGCTTGCCGCCTGGGCCGCTTCACCCGGTCGCCAGCCGTACTGATGCCCCATGAAGAAGGCAGTCCATTCCGCCCTACCGTCCCATCGGTCCCATTCATCTCCCCCCTTCCCCCGCGCGAAAAAAACCTTCACGTTCATCAAACAATTTTGTTTACATTGGCCGCGGTTTGTGATGTGATTACACCAGTTTTCCGGTTCGCGTCTCTTTCGCGTGATTATCCCTCTGTGTGATATCCTCAAAGAAAGACGAAACGGCTGGGACATAGGATAATGGTTCGGGTATGGGGCGCGTGCCCGAGTCGTTCAGAAGGAGCGCCAAACTTTCTTTGAAGGGTCGATTTATCGACGAGAGGATAGGACAATGAGATTGTATGTTGGCAACCTCAACTATAGGGCCAATGAAGAAGATCTCCGCAGGATTTTCGGGGCCTATGGTGAAGTCGCCTCGGTTGCGGTTATCACGGATCGGGAAACCGGTCGCTCAAAGGGATTCGGATTTGTCGAATTCTCCAATGACGACGAAGCCAAGACCGCGATTTCGGAACTCGATGGCAAGGAAGTCGACGGACGCGCGCTGAAGGTCAATGAGGCCCGCCCGCGCAACGAATTCGGCGGCGGCCGCGAGCGGCGCGGCGGCGGCGACCGGGGTGGCTGGCGTTAATCGACCCCCCGCGGCCTTCATGATATCGTAACTGCGAATACATGGACCGTCCCCCCCAGCGGGGGGGACGGTTTTTTCGTCCCCGCGGGCCGGTGGCTTCCTTGACGCGCCATCTTGACACGGTACCTTGAAATGCCCGATCATGAAACGTCTGACCATTCGGTTATCGGTCCATCGCCGGATGGGGGAGGTCATGATAGTTATGCATCGCGAACGTCTCATACGTCTGATCGCGGGGAGCGTCATCCTGCTGAGTCTGGTTCTGGCCGTCTGGGTCAATCATTGGTGGCTGCTGCTGACGGCCTTCGTCGGCCTGAACCTGTTCCAGTCGGCCTTGACCCGCTGGTGCCTGATGGATGACATCCTTCGCGTTTTGTTCAAAGTGCGCAGCGAGGCCGACAAGGTCCGCGACGAACTCGGCCGGGCACGCTGAAAGCGGCCGCCCAACGGCGTCGGCCGCCCGGTCCGCCTCGGTATGGGCATGACAGGGAACGAGTTGACACCTGACGCACAAACCCGCCGGCGCGAGCGGCTCCAACTCGGGTTTTTCGCCCTCCTGCTGGCGCTCGGGGCGCTCCAGACGCTGCGCCAGCCCGTCCTGCTCGACGACGCCTACATCACCTTCCGCGCCGCCCGCAATATGGCCGCGGAGAGGGGCTCGTGTTCAATCCCGGCGAGCGTGTCCTCTCGACCACGGCCCCGGGTTACGCGCTGGCGCTGGCCGGCCTGGCGCGGCTGGGCGTCGATCCCGTCGCCGGGGGCCGCTGGCTGTCGGCCGGAGCGCTTCTGGCGGCCGCCTTCCTGTTGCTCGACATTTTCCGCCGCGAAGGTTCGCCGCAAACGGGCTTTGCCGCCGGCTTGGTTTTGTGTTTTTTTCCCGACCTTACCGCCGACTGGGGTAACGAGTGCGCCCTGCTGCTCGGCCTGTTCGTGGCCGCGGGGTGGCTGTTTCAGCGCCATCGTCCCGCCGCGTGCAGATCGGAAGAGCAC
>JAMCWS010000377.1:2344-3957 GCA_023480605.1 bacterium | reverse complement strand
GTTGAGCGGGCTCTCGCCGTCCTCGTGAGCGCCGCGGTAACGTTCGACCGGGTGGTGCGAGAATTTCTGGAAGACGGCTTCCAGATTCGAGGACGAGACGTTGCCGTTGTGGCAGACGTGGCAGACATCCTCCTCGAGATCGCTCGAAACCAGGTCGGCCTGGCCGCCGGCGTGGTGCGAACGGTGGCAGTTGAGGCAGGCGTTCGTGCGCACGTCGGGGTAGTCGGTAAACGGCCAGGGATCGACCCCGACGCCGTTCCACTGGCGGGGCGAAAGCGAGTGGGCCGTCTGGCCGAAATAGGGATAACGATGGCATTGCTGGCAGAGGGCCGCGTCCTGGTTGCTCATCACCAGAAAGTTGCTCCACTGGTTGTCGTGGGGTTCATGGCAGGTGGTGCACTGAACCTCGGAGGCGGGATCGAGTTTGACCCGCGTGTCCCAGGTCGCCGGGGCCGTCAGGCGATCGCCGGCCAGGCTGAGCGACTCGAAGTAGTTGAACGAGATGGGGTGATCGTCGCGCAGATCGGTGCCGATGAGGCCCGGTCCGGCGGGTATCGTCGCCGAAGGGGCGGTCGGCACGATCGCCTTCTCACTGACCAGGTCGCCCAGGGCGACGGTGCCGTCGTGGCAACTCAGGCAGAGCTTCGAGGCGCCGGTGGGCTGGCCGGGCTGGGCCTTGAGCGAGGGGCTGTTGTAAGGCAGATAGACGGCGGTCGAGTCGCGGCGGTTCCAGAGGGGCGCGTCGGTGCGCGCGCCGTGGGGCGTATGGCAGAAGATGCAGACGCGGTCTTCGCCGGCGGCCTTGACCGGGCCCGGCCCCGTGACCGACAGGTTGTGCGGCGTGTTGAGGACGGACTGCTGGGCGCGCGGCAGGCCCGCCGCGGCCATCAGCAGCAGCGCGATGACAAAGTGCCGCGGGTTGTTCATCCGTGTTGTCGTCATGTATGTTTTCATATTCGTCTGTTATTCGCATTCCGGGCCGCTCAACGCGGCGCGGCCGTTGAAACTCCCGTCGACGCGCCGCCCAGCATCCGGAAGACCTGGACGCGCCGGTTATAACTGTCGGCCACGAACAGCAGTCCTTCGGCCGGGTCGAACGCCAGTCCCGCCGGCAGCCAGAACTCGCCGGCATCCTGCCCAGGCCGTCCGAGGCTGAGGAGCAATTGGCCGCCGTCGTTGAAGAACTCGATGGCGTCGTGGAGTCCTTCGACCGCGATCAGGTTGCCCCCGACGTCCATGGCCACGCCTTTGGGGTTGGCGAACTGCCCCGGCGCGTCGCCCGCCCGGCCGATTTCGCGGATGAATCGGCCGTCGGTCGCGAGCAACTGGACGCGAAAATTCATCGAGTCGGCCACCAGCAGCCGCCCCCCGCCCCCGATCGCCACGTGGGTGGGGAAGTTAAACTCACCGGGGCCGGCGCCGTGGCGGCCGATCGTGCGCCGCACACGCCCCTGCGCGTCGGTCACGACCACATGGTGGCCGGTGACGTCGGCGATGTAGACTTCGCCCGCGGCGGCGTCGACGGCCAGGCCGGCCGGTCGGCCGACCGTTCCCGCCGGGCAGAGGACGCCCAGGGGCCGGCCGTCGCGATCGAAAGTCAGCACCTCCCCGCG
>JAMCWS010000377.1:615-2334 GCA_023480605.1 bacterium | reverse complement strand
CTTCCGGTGTCGTCATGTATGTTTTCATATTCGTCTGTTATTCGCATTCCGGGCCGCTCAACGCGGCGCGAGTCGCTGACGAGGATGCGGCCGTCGGGCAGGGCGGCCACGCCGACGGGCGAGGGGAGTCCCCCGGGTAATCCCTCGCCGATGGCGACGTAGCGGCGGCGCGACCAGTCGAAGAAGTGCACGAGCTTGCGGCCCGGATCGGCCACCAGCAGTCCGCCGGCGGGGTGAACGGCCAGAGCGAAGGGGCGAACAAGCGAGGTGTCGCGCGCGCCGCCGACGATCGTCTTGATCGATTCCCACATGCCCGCGGGGCCGAACAGGTCGTCGCGGCTGCGGATCTGCGCCACCCAGGCCACGCGCGCCGTCTCGGGCGGCGGCGGCCAGACCCGGGCCGGATTGATCGCCGTAGGGAATCCCGGCCACGGCGCGACGGCGCAGCCCTCCAGCAGGGCCAGCGCCAGCAGGGCCAGCACCGCAACCCAGGCGCCCAACGGCCCGGTTATGGAGCGGCGTGTGGCGGCCGCGTGCGTCATGTCCTTTCGGTTCCTTCCATCTTTTACGTTTTTTGGGTCCTTTCGGTCCTTATACCATCCTCAAAACTCCCGCGCGAACCGGAAAAATACGTGGGCGCGGTCGCGCGTGTCGTCGAAGCGTTCGCGCTGCTCCAGCCGGGCGCCGGCCTCGATCTTGACTTTGCGCCAACGCATTCCCAGCCGGCCGCTCACCCCTGTAAAAGTTTCGTCGATGATGCCGGTTTCCTTGTTGATGCGAGCCTCCAGTTCCCAGTAGCCGCGGCTGCTGACCGGTCCGTTGAGCGTGGCGCCGGCGAACAGGATCCGGCTGTGGTCTTCGCCGTCCTCGCGGTCGTCGTCATGGTATTGCACCGTCTGCAGGCCGGTCTGCCACGACCACTTGAGCGTGTTGAGCACCCGGTGAAAGCCTTCGAGCTGACTGAGCGTCTGGTCGTAGTTGGTGAAGTTGGAGCTATAGGTCTCGTATTCCTCGGTCCAGGTCAGGCTGCGCCAATTGTAATTGAAGCCATAGAGCTGGTCGGTGAATTCGAGGATCGACATATCGTCGGTGGTGTCGGCGCCGCGGGGCGTCAGGTTGTGGCGGCGGTAATAGACACCGAGGCCCTGGAGGGCGCGGGCGAAGTCGTAACGCAGGTAGAAATCCTGGTCGTCGGCGGTGTAATTGATGTCGCTGGTCATCTCGACATCGTAATCGACGAGGACGGTGGCGCCTTCGGAGAGGCGGCCGCCTCGCTTGAGACGCAGGCCCGTGCGGTTGCCGCGCGTCTCCAGAGTATAATCCAGATCCTCGATGTAAGGGGTGGTGCCGGCCGCGTCGGTGACGTAGAGAGAGTCGCCATCGACGTTGGGGTTGGCCAGGAATTGGGTGCGGCTGCTGGTCAGGACGAGCGATTCGTCGAAATATCGCGCCCGGCCCGAGGCGCCCGAGCGGTCAATTTGATCGAGCGTGCGCGCGTAGCTCATGAGCAGGTTGCCCAGCGGGGTTTTCTTGCGGTAAGCGAGCCTTCCCGTCACACCCCACTCGCGGTCGGTCAACTCGTCGAAGTCGGTCTGGCGGCCGTGAACGTCCAGGTGGGTGTCGAGGCTCTGGTAAAGGCGGTGATCCAGCCCGATCTCGCCGCGCTTGGTGTCGACCGTCGACGATATGTCGATCCTCGAATTCACCGACCAGCTCTAT
>JAMCWS010000377.1:0-605 GCA_023480605.1 bacterium | reverse complement strand
CGTTTCGGTCTGGCTTTCGAATCCCGTTTCACGCAGGCGGTATTCGTTGTAGGAAAGGTCCATCGGGAAGGGACCTTTTTTCCAGTTGAGCACGGCCCCCATGCCCTGGCTGTCGAGGCTTGGTGTCGACCGTCGACGATTCGAACTTGTTGCGCAGCAGGCTGGCCAGGTAATAGGTGGAGAAATTGGGCGTGTGGCGCAGCAGCAAGCGCTCCTGCCAGTAGTAATTTTTCAGGTCCTGCGAGCCCGATTCCTCGTAGTAGCGCAGGAATGACAGCAGCGAACTGCGCCGGTCGGCGCTGAGAAAGATCGTGTTGCTCAGCTCGAGTTCGTTCGAGCGCAGGTGGGTGCGGCGGTGGGTGTCGACCAGGGGGCTGTCGGCGCGGAAGTCCTGCTTCAGGTCCTGGAGGCGATAGCGTAGTTCGGTCTGCATCCACTCGCCCACCTGGTTGCGGACGCGGTACTCGAGGATCCGGTTGGTCGTTTCGGTCTGGCTTTCGAATCCCGTTTCACGCAGGCGGTATTCGTTGTAGGAAAGGTCCATCGGGAAGGGACCTTTTTTCCAGTTGAGCACGGCCCCCATGCCCTGGCTGTCGAGGCTTGGT
>JAMCWS010000285.1:588-3976 GCA_023480605.1 bacterium | reverse complement strand
ATGAATTGGCGGCGTTTCATCATCGGAGGCGCTCCGTTCGTCAGAAAGGCAGCATAGGACGGAAACACCTCCCGGGCCAAATAAAAACCGCCGTGCGGCCTAGAATTCGTGTTGAACGCCCTGCTCGGTGATCCACCCGGTGATGAGTTTGGGCGGAGTCGCGTCGAAGTATTGATTGCGCGCCGTGAGGCCGGGCACGATGGGCGCCCTTAGTTCGCCGGCATCCATCTCTTCGAGTTTGTTTTCCACCCGGGCGCTGAAGTCGAACTTGAAGCTCTCGCAACAGGTGTAAAAGGGGACGTCGTGGTCGCGGGCGGCCAGCGCCAGCAGGTAGGTGCCGACTTTGTTGATGATCGAGCCATCGGCCAGCACACTGTCAGCGCCGAACAGCACGAAGTCGGCGCCCCAGCACGAAGTCGGCCCGCGGAACGAACAAACCCAGTTGCGCATCGGTGATATAGGTCACAGGAATGCCGAATTGGGACAAGGTCCGGGCGGTGCGGCGGCCTTCGAATCGGGGGCGCGATTCGGTGACGATCGCCCGGTGGCCGTCGTTGCGCATTTCCTTGAAGCAATTCAGCACCACCGAACTGACGCTATGAGTGAGGATCGTTTTGTCCTGGCCCACGAGTTGGCGGACGTGGGCGGCGATCTGGTCGCGCGCCCGGGCCGACTGGTCGCGCAGCGCGCGGGCCGCGGCGATGGCGTGGGCGCGCGCCGGCTTGAGAGCCTCGTGGGGCGCATCGGCCAGGTCGTCCATCCAGTTCGAAACCAGGTTGCGGATCGACGCCATGCTGGGGCGGGTATTCAACAATTGGGCCGCCAGGGTGCCCATTTCATCAAAAAATTCGGTTGGAGTCGCGGCCGGGCTGGCGCGGGCGTGCTTGATGAGGATCCTCAGGCACATGCGGGCCAGTTCGGCCGCGCCGTGGCGGCGATCCTCGATGATCGCGCGCAAGTCTCGCTTGATGAGGGCTGATTGCTTCACCATGTGACCTTTGCACCTTTGCGTGGCGTCCAGACGATCGCTCGTAAAATGACATATCGATTGCTTTGAACCACTTGTTATAATTATATCACAGGCGGCGGCTCTAAAATCACGCTTAAATGGCATTCGCACGGGCCGGGGGAGAATCCCGCGATTTCACGGGACGGATCGGTCGATCCGTATCGACCCGACACCGGGCCTGGTAGAACCGGATTTGCTGTATTCGTGATCGTGATCGTGATCGATTCGCGCCAAAAATTTCGATTACGATAACGAGCACGAATCTGGGTCCAAATCCGGAAACGGACGCTCAGTCGTGGTAAACGGAAATGACCGGGATGCCGGTTTCGTCGCGCAGGTAGCGCTCGATTACGGCCGCTTCCTCGCGTGTGACCACCTTGAGCCCCGTGCTTTGGCCGGGCGTCGGTTGCGCGTCGTGATCGCCGCGGTGGACCAGGCGCCGCAGTCGCGGATAAGGCCGGCGGGGAGTATTGAGCTGGATCTCGTCGGGGCCGATGCGCCGGACGAGGGGCGCCAACCCGGCGATCTCCCTTCGGTTGGCCGGCAGGCACATGACCTGCAGCATCAGGCGACCGCGAAATTCGGACTTGAGGGCCGCCAGACCCTCAACCAGTCGCGCGAGGGTCACCCCCTCGGCCGGTCGGTTGACGCGGCGCAGCATGGCCTCGCTGAGCACGTCGAGTTTGCATGCGATCAGGTCCGCCCCGGCGGCCTGGCGCCGGACTTCGGGCAGGTGAAACAGCGTCGCGTTGGTCAACAGGTGAACGGGCCGTACCGTTCGCACGCGAATGGCCGCGATGATTTCATCCAGATTGGCCGCCAGGGTCGGTTCGCCGCTGCCCGAGATGGTCACCACGTCCACCCGCGCCCAGTCCACGCCCTCCAGGTCGCGGCGAACCTCGCCCGTGGAAACGAAAACCCGTCGCTCGGTCGTCACACGCTCGATGGCCCCCAATTGGCAATAGATGCAGTTGAACGTGCAGGTCGAGACTTCGAGGATCGGATCGATCCCCAGCGAGCGTCCGAATCGCCATGACCGGACGGGGCCGTAAACCGACGAAGGACGGACGGGCGATGAGGCAGATTCATTCATGGGCAGGTCAACCGGCGGCGCGTCGCCCGGCGTGCCATGCAGGCGCCGTTGGTTTATCCTGCTTCAGCGCCGCACGCCGCATCACCATCCTATCAGTCCGCCGCGCTTCGAGCCAGTTTCATCTGCGTCCGCAAATGCGCCATGGGCGGCGGCGCGCTGGCGGGGTGACGGCGTGTTCCCTCGATTCGCGGCCCAAAAGATTCATGTGTCTACAGGAGAGCCGGCCTCCGTGCCGACTCATTCTGTGTGTCGCACAGTACAAGGCGATCGAAGGAACGGACAGAACCGGCACGGAGGCCGGCTCCCCAGGATTTGGCGATATCTTTTTTCTGGAAAAAAGCGCCCATTTCGCTCTCAACCATTTTTCCCGCCCTCTTTGTTCCTTTGCGCCTTTGTATCTCTGCGGTTAAGCGTTGTTTTTAAAAACGGAATCGCGACTCCAGGTATCCCCGGAGTCCCGGGGCGTTGCGAATCGTCGGCGTTGACAACAACTCCAAGGGGCGGGAAGATAGCCGCCCAATAATGACGGGTCGAAGGAGTTGCACATGCGCCGTTTTACGATGATGGGTCTGGTCGTGATCCTGCTCGCCGCCGTCCCCGTCCGCGCGGCTGATTGGCCCCGGTTCCGCGGACCACAGGGCAACGGAATTTCGCCGGAAAACGGCATCAACAAGGACTGGCGGAACCGCCCTCCCAAACAACTCTGGCAAGTGAGCCTGACCGACCGAGGCTATTCCGGCCTCTGCGTGGCCGACGGTAAACTCTTCGTGATCGATCACGCCGGCAGCCAAGATGTCGTGCGGGCGCTCGACGCCGCCACCGGCGATGAAATATGGCGTTCGCCGTACGAAGAGGGAATCACGGGCGACCGGGGATTCGCCCGTTCCACCCCCACCTTCGACGAGGGCCGCCTCTATACCGTGAGCCGCCTGGGCAAAGTCTGCTGCATCGACGCGACATCCGGAAAACCGGTCTGGGCCGTCGACATCATCGCCGACTTGGGCGGCAAGCGTCCGGTTTTCAGTTTCGTTCCCTCGCCGCTGGTCGTCGGGGATAAGTTAATCGTCATGACCGGCGGCGCGCAGGGACCCGTCACCGCCCTGAACAAGGCCACCGGCAAACCGCTCTGGCACGGCGGCGCCGGGGCCGACCCGGCCGTGCCGCCCGGGCCGATCCGGATCCTCCCCAACGGCCAGAAGGTCAACTACGGCCCCGCCGACGCCCCCGGCGACACCACGCCCTTCCAGGCGACCATCGAAGGACGCCCCCAGGTCATTTGCTCGAGC
>JAMCWS010000285.1:0-578 GCA_023480605.1 bacterium | reverse complement strand
AGCAGCCGGTCCGTGCTGGCGGTGGATCCCGAAAACGGCCGACTGCTCTGGTCGCACCCGTGGCTGACCGTTAACGGCAACAACGCGGCCGATCCGCTCGTTAGCGGTGACTCGGTGTTGATCACCAGCAGCGATGCGTATGGCTGCGAAATGATCGACATCGTCGGCGGCAAGCCCCGGCTGCGCTACAAGAGCCAGGCTCTGCAATCCCAGTTCAGCAGCCCCATCCTTTATAAAGGCGTCATCTACTGCACCACCGATCCCCTTCCCGGCGACCTGGTCTGCATGAGGGCCGCCGACGGCAAGGTTTTCTGGCGCCAGGCGGCCTTCGAGAAGGGTCCGCTGGTGCTCGTCGACGGCGTGCTGCTGGTTCTGAACGGCAAGACCGGCGAGATGGTCATGGTCGATCCATCGACCGACCTTTATAAGGAACTGGGCCGTTTCACGCCGCTGGGCGGCCAGAGCTGGACTCCGCCGGCGATCTCGGACGGCCGGCTGTTCGTGCGGAACCAGAAGGCGGTGGCCTGCTTCGATCTTAAGTAAGGCGAATGATGCGTCCGCGCCGCAACCTTCGCTAC